>CACYBP010000313.1 GCA_902772625.1 Oscillospiraceae bacterium | reverse complement strand
GTTCTGCCTGCTTTTCCTCTGCTTTGATAATATCCATCGCACGTCTCCTGATTGCCTTATCGATCCCGATCTGTTTCAGTCATTATATTTATGCTGACCGATGCAGTCAATGACCCTGCTTTTGCAACAAAGGGAGGCGCTTCTATACGAAGCTCCTCCCTTCTGCACCTCCCGGAAAGTCCGTTTCCCTCAAGCCTTTTACGCCTTATCCCCGCCGCCCTCGCGGTCGATGAGATAATGGCATTTCTTGTACTTCTTGCCGCTGCCGCAGGGGCAGGGGTCGTTGGGGCCGACCTTTTTCACCGAGGCGCGGGTCGGCTTTTTCTTTTCGCTCGTGGGCGCGCCCGAGGCGAAGGCGCTGGTCACCACCGCCGAGGCGCGTCTCTTCGGCTCCTCCGCCCGGAGCCGGAAGGTGTACATCATCCGGGCGGTATCCTCCCGGATGGAGGCCACCATCGCGTCGAACATCTCAAAGCCCTCGGCCTTGTAGGCGTTCACCGGGTCCACCTGCCCGTAGGCTCGAAGGCCGATGCCCCGCCGCAGCTCGTGCATGGCGTCGATGTGATCCATCCACTTTTCGTCCACGTTGTGAAGAAGGATCACCCGCTCCAGCTCGCGCATCCGCTCACTTCCGACCTCTTCCTCGCGCTTTTCGTAAAGCTCGTCGGCGTCGGCCTTTAAAAGCTCGGTCAGTTCCTCTTTGGAAAGGGTCTGATAGGAGGAGGCCAGGCGTTCGACGGTCTCCTTTTTCATCAGATAGCCGACCCGGCCCACCAGAGTCTCGGGCTGGGTGGGCGATTCCATCCGCTCCATTTCGCCGAAGGAGGCCTTCACCGCCTCGTCGATCACCCCGTCGATCATGTTTTGCACGTGGCCGCTGACGTCGGCGTCGTTGAGCACCTGAAGCCTTTCGCCGTAGATCATTTCGCGCATCCGGTTCATGACGTCGTCGTACTGCAGGACGTTTTTGCGGATCTGGAAGTTGCGGCTTTCCAGCCGCTTCTGGGCGCTCTCGATGGCGCCGGTGATGAATTTATGCTCGATGGGCACGTCGGTGGCGCCCATGTTGGCCATCAGCGTGTTGACCCGTTCTCCGCCGAAGAGGCGCATCAGATCGTCCTCCAGCGACAGGAAGAACCGGCTTTCGCCCGGGTCGCCCTGACGGCCGGCACGGCCGCGAAGCTGGTTGTCGATGCGGCGGCTTTCGTGGCGCTCGGTGCCCACGATGAACAGACCTCCCACCGCCACTACTTCGGCGTGTTCTTTTTCGGTGCTTTCCTTGAAGGATTCCACAAGCTCAGAAAACTCCTTCCGGACCGCCCGGATCTCCTCGTCCTCGGTCTCGCCGTGGCCGTCGGCTTCAGCCACCAGCTCCTCGGCGTAGCCCCTCTTTTTCAGCTCCGCTCTGGCCAGATACTCGGGGTTGCCGCCCAGAATGATATCGGTGCCGCGCCCGGCCATGTTGGTGGCGATGGTGACGGCGCCCTTTTTGCCCGCCTGCGCCACGATCTCGGCCTCTTTTTCATGGTGCTTGGCGTTCAGGACCGTGTGCTTCACGCCTTTTTTGGCGAGCATCCGGGAGAGCAGCTCGGATTTTTCGATGGACACCGTGCCCACCAGCACCGGCTGGCCCTTTTCATGACAGGCAAGGATCTGGTCGATCACCGCGTCGAATTTGACCTTTTCGGTGGCGTACACCACGTCCTCGTGATCCACGCGGATCATGGGCAGATTGGTGGGAATCTCGATGACGTCCAGCTTGTAGATCTGCTGGAATTCCTCCTCCTCGGTCTTGGCGGTGCCGGTCATGCCGGACAGGCGCTTGTAGAGGCGGAAATAATTCTGAAAGGTGATGGTGGCGACGGTCTTGTTCTCGCTTTCGACCTTGACGCCTTCTTTGGCCTCGATGGCCTGGTGAAGGCCTTCGTTGTAGCGGCGGCCGTACATCAGGCGGCCGGTGAATTCGTCCACGATGATGACCTGGCCGTCCTTGACCACGTAGTCCACGTCCCGGGTCATGACGCCGCGGGCGTGGATCGCCTGGTTCACGTGATGATAGATCTCGGCGTTTTCGGCGTCGGCCAGGTTTTCGATACCGAAGGCCGCCTCGGCCTTGGCCACGCCCGAGGGCAGAAGGGTGGCGGTGCGCGCCTTTTCATCCACCACGTAATCGCCGTCCAGATCCTCCTGAAGCTCCTTTTCCTCCAGGTGGTTGACCTTCACCATGCGCAGCCCCGCCGCGAAGCGGTCGGCTCTTTCATACATGTCGGTGGATTTTTCGCCGCGTCCCGAGATGATCAGCGGGGTGCGCGCCTCGTCGATGAGGATGGAGTCCACCTCGTCCACGATGGCGAAGGCGTGTCCTCTCTGCACCATGTCCCGCTTATATAAGGCCATGTTGTCCCGGAGGTAGTCGAATCCCAGCTCGTTGTTGGTGGCGTAGGTCACGTCGCAGGCGTAGGCCTCGCGCCGGGCGGCGTTTGACATATCGTGCAGGATGATGCCGGTGGTCATGCCCAGCATGCGGAAGACCTTGCTCATCCATTCGCCCTGGAATTTCGCAAGGTAGTCGTTCACCGTGACGATGTGCACCGGCTCTCCGGTCAGGGCGTTGAGATAGGCCGGCATGACGGCGGTGATGGTCTTTCCTTCGCCGGTCTTCATCTCGGCGATGCGGCTCTGGTGCAGGATGATGCCGCCGATGACCTGAACCTTGAAGGGTTTTTTCTCCAGGGCGCGCCAGGTGGCCTCGCGCGCGGCGGCGAAGGCCTCTATGATGATATCGTCGTCGTCCACCGTGGCGCCTTTGCGGAGCCTTTCCTTCAGTTCGTCGGTCTTATGAAGAAGCTCCCCGTCGGTGAGGCGGCCGTATTCTTCGTCCTTGGCAAGGATGGCGTCGGTCAGGCGGGCGTTTTTCTTGATCTCCCGCTCGCTCTTGGTGCCGAAAAGTGCTTTGAAAAGTCCCATTCTATGTCCTTTCACGCGCCGGAGGGCGCCTTTCGTTGCGGTCTTTCCGGAAAGAGGGGCCGCTATACGGGCCGTCTTTCTTTTCCGGTCCTCTTAGTATATCACACTTTCGGGTATAAAGAAAGGCGAAAAGCAGAAAATATCGCCAAAGAGTCCTGAAAGGAGTGAACCCGATGGAAAACGCTTCGTTTCCGGCCCCCTCCTCCGCGATCGAGTGCCTCGTGATCGTGGGGCATATCGAGGGGCACACCGAGCTTTCCCACGGCGTCAAGACCACCAAATACGAGCACGTCCTGCCCGCTCTGGCCGCCATGGAGGAAAGCGACGGCGTGAAGGGGCTTCTGATCCTGATCAACACGGCGGGCGGCGACGTGGAGGCGGGGCTGGCCATCGCCGAGATCATCGCGGGGATGAAGACCCCCACCGCCTCGCTGGTGCTGGGCGGAGGCCATTCCATCGGCGTGCCCATCGCGGTGGCGGCCGACCGGTCCTTCATCGCGCCCTCGGCCGCCATGACGGTGCACCCGGTCAGGATGCAGGGCACCGTGATCGGCGCGCCGGAGACCTACGCCTATCTGGAAAAGATGCAGGAGCGGATCCTCTCCTTCGTTTCCGTCAACAGCGGGCTTGACGCCGAAGGGTACCGCCGCCTGATGAACAACGGCGGCGGCAACGCCGGGGAGAGCGGCACCATTCTGGGAAGCCGGGAGGCGGTGGCCTGCGGCCTGATCGACCGGGTGGGATCGCTTTCGGACGCCCTTTCCTACCTTCACGGGGCCGCGGGAGAAAAGAGGGATGCCCTTTCCGCGCCGGAAGGAGGCCGTTGACCGCCTGCCGGACGGGTTTCCCGCGGCGCGTGCAGAAAAGCGCCGGCCGCAGGGGCGGCCGGCGCCTGGTTTCTTTTCCCCTCAGGTGGTCAGGCCCGCGAACTGGGTCTGGTAAAGCTCGTAATACTTGCCCCTGGCGGCGAGAAGCTCCTCGTGATTGCCCGCCTCCACGATATGCCCCGCGTCCAGAACGACGATCTTGTCGGCGTCGCGGATGGTGGAAAGGCGGTGGGCGATGATAAGGCTGGTGCGGTTTTCCATCAGCTTCAGCATGGCCTCCTGGATATGAAGCTCGGTGCGGGTGTCGATGGAGGAGGTGGCCTCGTCCAGGATCAGGATCTTCGGATCGGCCAGCACCGCCCGGGCGATGGAGAGAAGCTGCCTCTGCCCCTGGCTCAGGTTGGAGCCGGACTCGGCCAGCATGGTGTCGTACCCCTCTGGCAGGCGCTCCACGAAGTGATCGGCGTTGGCGATCTTCGCCGCCGCCTCGATCTCCCCGTCCCCGGCCGCGAGATTGCCGTAGCGGATGTTTTCCCGGATGGTGTCCAGGAAGAGCACCGTGTCCTGAAGCACGATGGCGATGGCCCCGCGCAGGACGTTTTTCGGAATGTCCCGGATGTCCACGCCGTCCACCCGGATGACCCCCGCGTCGATCTCGTAGAACCGGGTAAGGAGATTGACGATGGTGGTCTTGCCCGAGCCGGTGGCGCCGACGATGGCGATCCGCTGGCCTCTTTTCACCGAGAGGTCGAAGTCCTTCAGGACCTGCTCGCCCTTCACGTAGGAGAAGTCGATATGCTCGAACTCGATATCGCCCTTCACGTCCTCCTTGGTCATGGGAGCCTTGCCCTCGTCGATCTCGGGCTTCTCGTCCATGACGGCGAAGACGCGCTCCGCGCCGGCGATGGCGGTCTGGATGATGTTGTACTGGTTGGCGATCTCGTTGATCGGGCGGGTGAACTGACGGGAATAGTTGATGAACAGCGCGATGGTGCCGATGGTGATCACGTCGTTGAGGGCGAGATAGCCGCCCACCGCGGCGATCACCAGGAAGACGAAGTTGCCGATGAAGTTCATCACCGGGCCCATGACGCTGCCGTAGATCTGCGCCTTGATGGCGGTGCCGCGCATCTCCCGGCTGAGCCCCTGGAAGTGCAGGAAGCTCTTCTTCTGGGTGGAATAGGCGGTGACGGTCTTCAGGGCGGTGACGTTTTCCTCCACGTCACCGTTGAGAGAGCCGAGGATCGCCTGCTGCTTTTTGTAGTACTTGCGGCTGCGGCTGGCGATGAAGCGGGTGACCACCAGGCTCAGGGGCACCATCAGGATGTTCAGAAGGGCCAGAAACCAGTTGTAATAGAACATGATGGCCAGGACGCCCACCACGGTCAGGACCGCCGAGATCAGGGACGCCAGGGAATTCGAAATGGTATTCGAGATGGTCTCCACGTCGTTGGTCATGCGGCTCATGATATCGCCGTGGTTATGGGTGTCGGTGTAGCGGATGGGAAGGCGGATGATGCTCTGGAAAAGGTCGTTGCGCAGGTTTCTGACCGTGGAGCGGGAGAGCTTCGCCGAAAGGATCCCCTGGAAGCAGGTAATGCCCGCCTGCAGAAGATAGGTCCCGCCCATGATGAGAAGCACGGTCACCAGCGCGTTCACGTCCACGTGATCGGCGTCGTTTTCCAGGGTGATGATGTCGATGGCCTTGCCCTGAAGAGCCGGGCCCGCCAGGCTCAAAAGCGTGGTGACCGTCACGATCACGATCATCGAATAGATCAGGATGCGGCTGCGGCCGATATACCCGAAGAGCCTTTTCAGGGTGCCCTTCATGTCCTTGGGCTTTTCGATGATCATCGGGCCGCCGGGGCCCCGTCTGCCGGGACCCGGGCCGCGGTTTTGATTCTGATCCCGGGTCTGATTCTGGTTCAGATTCATTGCGGGAGCCCCGCGTCTTTTTTCTTCACTCATAAAGCGGCGTCCCCCCTTATCTGAGAATCATAGATGTCTTTATAGACCGCGCTGGTCCTGATCAGCTCGCTGTGCGGCCCGTCGGCGACGATCTCGCCGTTTTCCAGGACCACGATCCGGTCGGCCGAAAGGACGCTGGCGATCCGCTGGGCGATGGTGATGACCGTGGCGTTCCCCATGTGCTTGTTGAGCTCGGCGCGCAGGGTCGCCTCGGTCTTGAAGTCCAGAGCCGAGGTGGAGTCGTCGAAGATCAGGATCGGCGGCTTTTTCACCAGGGCGCGGGCGATGGCGATCCGCTGCTTTTGTCCGCCCGAAAGCGAGGTGCCCTTTTCGCTGATGGGCGTGTCGTAGCCCTCGTTGAATTCCTCGATGTAGCCCGAGGCCTGGGCGATGCGGGCGGCCTCGATCCCCTCTTCCCGGGTGTGCTCGGCGTTGCCGTAGAGGATGTTGTCCAGAACCGTGCCGCTGAAGATATTGCTGGACTGCAGGACGAAGCCCACCTTGTCCCGGAGATTTTCCAGGTCGTATTCCCGCACGTCCCGGCCGTTGATGGTGATCCTTCCTTCGGTGACGTCGTAGAAGCGGGGGATCAGCTGCACCAGCGAGGATTTTCCCGAGCCGGTGGCGCCGAGGATCGCGATCTTTTCGCCGCCGCGGATCTCCAGGTTGATATTCTTCACGGCGGGAACGCCGGAGGAATTGGGATAGCTGAAGGTCACGTTCTCGAACCGGATGCTTTCGATGGGATCCTGATCGGCGTGTCCGCCGTCCTTGATGGAGGGGACCGTGTCCAGGACCTCCAGAATTCTGCCGGCCGAGACCGAGGCGCGGGTGATGTTCATGAAGGTCATGGTCAGCATCATCACCGACATCAGGATCTGGGAGATATAGGAGATGGCGGCCATCACCTCGCCCACCTGCATGTTCCGGGCCTCCACCTGAAGCCCGCCGATCAGGATGATCGCCACCACCGAAAGGTTCATGATGATCATCAGGGCCGGGCCGAAGAAGGCGAAGGTGCGGCCCACGGTGTAGCTGACCGAAAGGAGGCTTTCGTTGGCCTCGTGGAAGCGGTCGATCTCCTGGTTTTCGCGCACCAGCGACTTGATGATGCGGGCGCCGGTGATATCCTCGCGCATTTTGCTGTTGACCCGGTCAAGCTTTTCCTGCATCACCTTGAACAGCGGGCGCACCTTTCTGAAAACCAGGATCACCACCAGCAGCTGCACCGGCATGGAAACGATCATCACCAGGGCGAATTTCGTGTTCAGCGAAAGCATCATCGCGATGCCGCCGATGAAGAACACCGGCGCGCGCACGAACATCCGGAGCATCGAGGAGATGAAATCCGAAACCGCCGTCACGTCGTTGGTGAGCCGGGTGATCAGCGAGCCCACCGTGAAGTTGTCGGTCTGCTCGAAGGAAAAGCTCATGACCTTTTTATAAAGATCCTGCCTCAGGTCGTTGGCAAAGGATTGGGCCGCGCTGATGGAAAAGGCTCCTGACAGGGTCCCGCACAGGCCGCCCAGGGCCACCAGGAGGAGCATTTTGATCCCCGTCGTCACGATCAGAGGAAGATTTCCTCCCAGAACGCCGTCGTCGATGATGTTCGCCATCAGGCGCGGCTGGGAAAGGTCGATGGCGACCTCTCCGATCATGGCGAGCGGCGCGAGGATCGCAAGCCACCAATAGGGTTTGAGGTATTTTGCGAGTCTCATACGTTCATTCCTTCCAAGTTTTGATTCATTCTGCGGAGCATGGAACGGAAAGTCTCCTGCTCCTCGGGCGAAAAGCCCTCCACCAGGCGCGCGTCCACCCGCAGCATGCTCTGGAACACCTGCAGGTTCAGGGCGCGTCCCTCTTCGGTGAGGTACACCCGGACGGTGCGCTGGTCCTTTTCATCCGGAAGCCGGTCCAGAAGGCCGTCGGCCTCCATCTTCTTCAGGGTCACGCTGACCGTGGGCGCGCTGAGATGCGCCCTTTTCGCCAGCTCCAGCTGGGTAAGTCCCTCGCCGTGAGCCAGATGAAAGAGAAGCTTCCGGTATCCGTCGGGCATCCCGACGGTCTCCCCGGCTTTTCTGAGGTTTTCATGCAGGCGCTTGCTGGTGAACGCAAGCTCCATGCCCAGGGTCGGCGCCGGTCTTTCCCCGCCGGTCTCCTCCGGCCCGGGTCCCCGCCGGGTCTCGTCTTCCTTCATGGGGGGTCCTCCTTTCGCAATTAATTAGTTTACTAACTAATTATAAGTATATCACCCGCCGACAGTTTTGTCAACGGGTGATTTTCATTTTTTCTGTTTTTTCAGCCCTCTTCCGCGAGGGCAAACGCCCCGCCGTGAAAGACCAGACGCGCCCTGATCCCCTTCTTTCCCGCGAGGATCAACCCGGCCAGCCGGTCGGCGGCCTCCCGTTCGATCCTTTTCCTGAGGGCGCGCGCCCCGTCGGGGGCGTTTACCGCCTCCCGGGCCATGGCCTGGGCCGCGCCGCGCTCCCAGAGAAAGTCGATCCCCCCGGCCCGGGCCCGCTTCCGCACCGCGCCGAGTTCTTTTTCGGCGATCCGGAGAAGCGTCTCCTCCCCAAGAGGCGCGAAGGGCAGGATCCCGTCGAGCCTTCCGAGAAATTCCGGCCGGAAGACCTTTCGCACTTCGGAAAGGATCTCCTCTTCTTTCGCTCCCCCGTTTCCGAGGAACCCCATCCCCCCGGCTCTCTTCCCGGCGGGGGGCGCCCCGGCGTTGGACGTGAAGATCACCACCGCGTTTTCAAAATGCGCGGTCTTCCCCTCCCCGTCGGTGAGGCGGCCGTCGTCCAGAAGCTGCAGGAAGAGATCGGTCACACGCGGCGCGGCCTTTTCGATCTCGTCGAAGAGCACCACCGCGTAGGGCCTTCTCCGGACGGCGCGGGTAAGCTCGCCTCCCTCGCCGTATCCCGCGTACCCCGGCGGCGCGCCGATCAGCCGGTTCACCGCGTTCTCCTCCCCGAATTCGGTCATATCAAAGCGCAGAAG
>CACYBP010000312.1 GCA_902772625.1 Oscillospiraceae bacterium | reverse complement strand
GAGGACGAATGCGCTGAAAGGCTCCGCCGGGAGCGAAGCCTTCCCGGGGAAAAGAGCGTGTCGCCGCCCTTTTTCAAGGCGCTTCTGATGCTTTTCCGCAATCCGCGCTACGAGGTGTTCCTGGTCTCTTATTTCATCATCCAGATCGGAAACATGCCGATCTATAATTACACCGCCCGCAAGATCGAGATCCTGGGCGGCGGAAGCTCGCTTCTCGGCGTCGCGCTCTTCTTCCAGGCGATCTCCGAGGTGCCGATGCTGCTTTTGCAGAACCGGCTCAAAGCCCGGTTCAGCGCCGAGAACCTGATGCGCGCCGCGCTGGTGGGCATGGTGATCCGCGCGGCGGGGATCGCCTTCGCGCCGACGGCGCTGACGGTGGCGCTTTCGTATCTCCTGCAGTTCATTTCCTTCGGGATCTTTATCGGGGCGCTGGTGCTTTACGTGCCGGAGCTTGTGGAAAAGGAGATCCTGTTCACGGCGCAGACCGTGTTCGCGGCGGTGACCATCGGGCTTGCGGGGATCCTGGGGAATCTCGCGGGCGGATATATTTCCAAGACCTTCGGGGTCATCGAGATGATGCATGGCTTCGTGCTGTTCCCTGTCCTGGGATGTGCGATGTTTATAGTGGGCACACTGGTGCTTGAAAAAAAGCGAAAAGGGAAGAAAAAATCATGAAAAAGGTCCTTCTGGTGGGGTGCGGCGGATACGGTGCGGGATACGTGGAGGAGCTTCTGGCCCGGGGAGAGTCCCTCGGCCTCAGGCTTTCCGGTATCGCCGATCCCTATGCCGGGCAAAGCCGCGTCAAAGATCTGATCCTCGAAAACAGGATCCCCGTCTTCGATACGCCCGAGGCGTATTACGCCGGGAATCAGGCGGAGATCGCCATCGTTTCCACTCCCATCCCGCTTCACCGCCGCCAGGCGGAGGAGGTCATGCGGAGCGGAAGCGATCTGCTTCTTGAAAAGCCGGTCGCGGGCTCGGTCCGGGACGCCGAGGCGATCCTCAGGACCCGGGACGAGACCGGGAAGAAGCTGACCGTGGGGTTTCAATGGTGCTTCAATCCCGAGATGCTCGCCCTGAAACGCGACGTGGACGGCGGCCGGTTCGGAAAGCTTCTTTCCATGAAGGCGATGGTGCTCTGGCCGCGGGATATCGCTTATTTCAACCGCGGCACCCGCTGGGCGGGCAAAAAATACGCCGCAGACGGCACGGCGATCTTTGACAGCATCGCCTCCAACGCCACGGCGCATTATCTTTTCAACATGCTCTGGCTTGCCGGAAAAGGATACGGGGCGGCCGACGCCCGGCTTCTGGATTTCCGCGCCGGACGCGCAAACGACGTGGAGACCTTCGACACCGTGATCCTCAGAGCCGAGACCGGAGAAGGCGTTCCGCTCTTCTTTGCCGCCTCCCACGCCGTGAAAGCGGAAGAACGGCAGGATCCCGTCTTTATCTATCGCTTTGAGAAGGCGACGGTCACCTTCGGAGAGATTGCCGAAAGGCCCACGGCGCTCCTTGCGCATCTTTCCGGAGGAGAAACGGTGGATTACGGCGATTCGGACAACAACGGCCTCGGTCAGAAGCTTCTCCCCGCGGCGCGGTATTTCGCCGGGGAGGGCGAAAACTTCTGCCCGGGCGAGGCGGCGCTGAAGCACGTGGCGCTTCTGGAGGAGATGTGGCGCGCGACCGGCGAAATGCCCTTCTTCCGGAAGGAGCTTGTGGAAAGAACGCCCGGGATGGTGACAGTACGTGGCCTTGCGGCGATTCTCCGCCGCTCTTATGAAGAGGCCCGGCTTCCCGGGGAGGCGGAATGGCCGGTATGAGACGCGCCCCGGTAAGGCGTACGGTATGCTTCCCGGAAAGGAGATCCTGAAGAATGGCCGAAAATCTCGTCACGTCGCTGAACGTGGTGGTCCCGCTTTTCCTGATCGTGGTTCTGGGCTATCTCTTAAAAAAATGGGGTCTGACCGACGGGGGGTTCAATAAAGTCGCCACGAAGCTCTGCTTCAATATCATTCTTCCCGTCTCGCTTTTCAACAGCATCGTTTCCGCGGGCGTCCGGGACGCCCTGAAGGGTCGGATGCTTTTGTGGATGTTCCTGCTTTTTCTCGGTGTGACGGCGGTGAGCCTTCTCATCATTCTTCCCCTGGCGCGGGATCCCAAGAAGAGGGGCGTGCTTCTTCAATGCGCGGTCCGCTCGAATTTCGTGTACATCGGCATCCCCATCTGCGAAAACCTCTTCGGCGAAGCGGGGGTGACCGTGGCGTCGGTGGCGATCCCCTTCGTGGTCATCGTCTACAACGCCGGCGCGGTGATCATCCTCACGGTGTTTTCCGGCGGAGAACAGAAACTGCATTTCGGAAAGCTCCTTTTGAACATCGTGAAGAACCCCCTGATCATCGGTTCCCTCGTCGGGGTCGCGTGGAGCCTTGCGGGGATCCCCGTGCCGACCTTCCTCGGAAACGCGCTCACGTCGCTTGCGAAAACCGCAACGCCGCTCGCGCTTCTCGCCCTCGGCGGCGGGTTTGAATTCCGCGCCGTGAAGGATCAGCTTCGCTATATCCTCTTCGGGACCGCCATGCGCAACGTGATCGTGCCGCTTTTGGCGCTTTCGGCGGCGGTGGCGCTGGGCTTCCGGAACGAGGAACTGGCGGTGTTCTTCGTGGCGTTCGCGGCGCCGGTGGCCATCTCGTCCTATCCCATGGCGGTACAGATGAACGGGGACGGGGAACTCGCCGGGCAGCTGGTGGTGTTCACCACCACGTGCTCGCTCTTTACCATGTTTATCGGCATTTTCATTCTGAAAAGCTTCGGCTGGTTATGACCGGCGGACAAACAGTCAGGTCTCAAAAGAAAGGACGGTCCCGATGAAAAAAGCGGTATCCTGGATCCTTCCGGCGCTCCTCTTCGCCGCGGGAGCGCTGGGGATCCTCTTCGGAGCGGAAAAGGCTCTCGCGGTCAGAAGGACCCGAGAAGCGAAGCTCGTGATCTATGATGCGCCGGTGAGCATGCGTACCGGCACTGAGACGGATATGTCGACGAATACCGAGCTGGTGCGGCCGATGGAGCTGGTGCTTTCGCCTTCGGCGTCGGTCACGGTCAACGGAGAAAGCGCGCCGGTGTATGAGACCAACGTCTCCCATTCCCACATGGATTCGGCGGCCACGCCCCTGCAGTCCCGGACTCCGGTGGCGATCTTCGATTTCGAGGGGACGGTCAGGGTCGTCCTGACCCCGGGCTTCCGTCCGGAAAAGGCGGAGGTGCTTCCGTCGGCGGCGGGGATTGAAACCGGGATCGGAGAGGAGGGCGTTTTTTTCACGCTGACCGAACCCGGGCATTATACCGTGATCTTCGACGGGAAGGAAGAACGCGCTTTCCATCTTTTCACCCGGCTTCCCGAAAAGGACGTCCCCGATCCGGAGGATGAAAACGTGATCTTTTTCGGCCCGGGCGAATATGACGCCGGCACGGTGGACGTGAAGAGCGGTGAAACCCTGTATCTCGCGGGCGGCGCGGTGCTTCACGGCAATATCCGGGCCGATCACGCTGAAAACGTGACCATCCGGGGCCGCGGGATCGTGGACGGATCGCTCTTCGGCGGAGACGCCAACAACCGCGCGGTCCGGATCCCGGTGGATCTGGAGGT
>CACYBP010000311.1 GCA_902772625.1 Oscillospiraceae bacterium | reverse complement strand
TACCGTTTCCTGCTGTACCATGGTGACCCTCCCTTACTTCGCCTTCGTCACGATCTCGACGACGCGCCATCTCTTGTCCTTGGACAGAGGGCGGGTCTCCATGACGCGGACGGTGTCGCCGACGCCGCACGCGTTTTCTTCGTCGTGCGCCTTCAGCTTATAGGTTCTGCGGACCGTTTTCTTATAAAGAGGATGGATCACGCGGTCCTCGACCGCCACGACGACGGTCTTGTCCATCTTATCGGAAATAACCTTGCCGACTCTCGTCTTTCGGAAGGCTCTGGTAATTTCGCTCATTCTCGTTTCCTCCCTTTTCCTCAGGCGTCGGCCTTGAGTTCAAGCTCGCGCAGGGTGGTCTTCACTCTGGCGATGTCTTTCTTGACCTCGACGATCTTCATGGGGTTATCAAGCTGGTTGATCGCGTGCTGGAAGCGCAGGTTGAAAAGCTCGCTTTTCAGATCATCAAGCTTTTTGTTCAGTTCTTCCGCGCTCAACGCTCTCAGTTCGCTGGCTTTCATTACGCTTCACCGCCTTCCGCGTCCTCGACCTTTTTGACAAACTTGGTTTTCATGGGGAGCTTGTGTCCGGCAAGCCGGATGGCTTCCTTCGCGGCGTCTTCGGTCACGCCGCCGATCTCGAAGAGGACTCTTCCCGGCTTGACGACCGCGACCCAGTACTCGGGGGAACCTTTACCGGAACCCATACGGGTCTCGGCCGGCTTCTCGGTGACGGGCTTGTCGGGGAAGATCTTGATCCAGACCTGACCGCCGCGGCGGATGTAACGCGTCATGGCGATACGGGCCGCTTCGATCTGATTGGAGGTGACCCAGGCGGGTTCGGTGGCCATAATGCCGTAATCGCCGTAGGTGACCTTGTTGCCGCGCAGGGCTTTGCCCTTCATGCGTCCGCGGTGGACTCTTCTGTATTTGACTCTCTTCGGTAACAGCATTACACCGAGCCTCCTTCTCTTCTGGGCGCGCCGTTGTTCGATCCAAAGGACCGGTTGTCGTTTCTCCAGCCGCCCTGTCTGCGGTCGCCGCCCTGACGGTTGTCGCGGTAGCCGCCCTGTCTGCGATCGCCGGATCTGCGGCGGTCGTTTCTGTTTCTTCTTTCCTCGGCGTTCTTCTTTTCCTCGTTGAGGCGGTGTTCACGCGGGCTGCCGGTCAGGACCTCGCCCTTGTAGATCCACACCTTCACGCCGATGCGGCCGTAGGTGGTGTTCGCTTCGGCAAAGCCGTAGTCGATGTCGGCCCGAAGGGTCTGAAGGGGAATGGTGCCGTCGTGATACTGCTCGGTGCGGGCGATCTCGGCGCCGCCGAGACGGCCGGAAACCATGGTCTTGATGCCCTTGGCGCCGAAACGCATGGCGCGTCCCATGGCCTGCTTCATCGCGCGGCGGAAGGAAATGCGCTTTTCCAGCTGGGCGGCGATGTTCTCCGCCACGAGCTGAGCGTTCAGGTCGGGGCTCTTGACCTCGATGATGTTGAGGGTGACCGGCTTGCCGATCAGCTTTTCCAGGGAGACGCGCAGCTTTTCGATCTCCGCGCCGCCCTTGCCGATGACCTGGCCGGGACGGGCCACGTGGATGACCACGTTGGTCTTGACGTCCTTGCGCTCGATCTCGATCTTCGGCACGCCGGCGGAAGCCAGGAGCTTTTTGAGATACTTGCGGATCTTATAATCTTCGACGATCAGGTCGCCCACCAGTTCGTCCTTGGCATACCAGCGGGAATCCCAGTCGTGGATAACGCCTACACGCAGTCCGTGCGGATTAACTTTCTGTCCCATATTATCCTCCTGTTATTCCGCGTCAAGTTCTTTGACCGCGAGTGTGATGTGAGAGGTCCGCTTGTTGATCCGGTCGGCTCTGCCCTTGGCGCGGGGCATGATCCTCTTCATGATGGGACCGGGACCGACGAAAACTTCGCTGACGTAAAGCTTTTCGGCGTCCATCTCAAAGTTGTTCTCCGCGTTCGCCACGGCGTTCTGAAGCAGTCTCGAAAGCGGCTCGCTGGCGGCCTTCGGGGTGAAACGCAGGATGGCGGCGGCCTCGCTGGCCTTCTTGCCGCGGATCAGATCGCAGATGATCTTGACCTTGCTGGGGGAAATACGGACGTTTCTGACGTATGCTCTCGATTCCATATCCTTTTCCTCCCTTATTTACCGTTGTTGGAGGTCTTAGAGCCCGCATGTCCTCTGAAGGTACGCGTGGGGGCGAATTCGCCGAGTCTGTGACCGACCATATCTTCGGTGATATATACCGGAACGTGCTTCCTGCCGTCGTGCACCGCGATGGTGTGTCCCACGAAATCGGGGAAGATCGTCGATGCCCGGGACCAGGTGCGGAGGACCTTTTTGCTTCCGCTGGCATTCAGTTCCTGAACTCTCTTGAGGAGCTCGGGGGCCACGAACGGCCCTTTCTTTACGCTTCTGCTCATTCTATCTTACCTCCGCTTATTTACCGTTGCGTCTCTTGACGATGAACTTATCGGTGCGGTTCTTCTTCTTGCGGGTCTTGTAACCCAGGGTCGGCTTGCCCCAGGGGGTGACCGGGCCGGGACGGCCGATCGGGGACTTGCCTTCACCGCCGCCGTGGGGGTGATCCACCGGGTTCATGACCGAGCCGCGGACCGTCGGGCGAACGCCCATGTGGCGTTTCCGGCCGGCCTTGCCGATCTTGACGTTCTCGTGCTCGTGGGCGCCGACCTGTCCGATGGTGGCGACGCAGTCGAGTCTGACGAGCCGGACTTCGCCGGAGGGGAGACGGACCTGAGCGTATCCGTTTTCCTTGGCCATGAGCTGCGCCGCGCTGCCCGCGGAACGGACCAGCTGCGCGCCCTTGCCGGGATAGAGCTCAATGTTGTGGATGAAGGTGCCGAGAGGGATGTTGGCCAGAGGCAGAGAGTTGCCGGTGAGGATATCGGCCTCGGGGCCCGAAACGACCTTATCGCCGGCCTTCAGCCCTTCGGGGGCGATGATGTAGGCCAGAACGCCGTCTTCGTACTTGATCAGGGCGATGTTGGCGCTGCGGTTCGGGTCGTACTGAAGCGAGACGACTTCGGCGGGGACGCCGGCCTTCTGACGCTTGAAATCGATAACGCGGTATTTCTTGCGGTTGCCGCCGCCGTGGTGGCGAACCGTGATCCTGCCGTAGCTGTTGCGGCCGGCGTGCTTTTTCTTTTTCAGAAGCAGGCTCTTTTCGGGCTTATCCTTGGAGATGCCTTCGATCTGAAGCGACGTCATATTGCGGCGGGACGGAGTCGTCGGTCTGTAAAGTTTGATAGCCATTGTGTTTTCTCCTTCCGTCTTACATCATACTGTCGAAGAATTCAATGGTCTTGGAATCTTCGGTGATCTTCACGATAGCCTTTTTCCAGTCAGGACGGAAGCCGGAGTGAACGCCCATGGTCTTTTCCTTGCCCTTGACGTTGATCGTGGTGACGCTTTCGACCTTCACGCCGAAGATCTCCTCCACCGCGCGCTTGACGTCGATCTTGGTCGCGGACTTCGCGACCTCGAAGGTGTACTTTCTGTCGGAGATGGCCATGGTGGATTTTTCGGTGATGATCGGCTTCTTGATGATATCGTACTTGTTCATGCAAATACCTCCTCGAGCTTTTCAAGGGCAGCCTTGTCGAGAACGAGATAATCGCTTCCCAGAACGGCGTAGGTGTTGATGAGGCTGACCGAGGTGGGATTGACCTTCGCGATGTTGCGGGCGCTTCTGAAGAGCTTGTCGTTTTCACCGGCGTAGGCAAGCATCACCTTGCCCTCGGCCTTCACGGCCTTGAGGCAGTCCGCGATGACGCGGGTCTTGTATTCTTCCGCGTTGATGGAATCGATCACGATGATCTTTCCTTCGCTGGCCTTGTCGGACAGGACCGACTTGAGAGCCAGTCTGCGGATCTTCTTGTTGATGTTGTATCTGTATTCCCGGGGCTTCGGTGCGAACACCACGCCGCCGTGATGCCATTGCGGAGCGCGAATGGAACCCTGACGGGCGTGTCCGGTCCCCTTCTGTCTCCAGGGCTTGCGGCCGCCGCCCGAAACCTCGGCGCGGGTCAGAGCCGACTGGGTGCCCTGGCGCTGGTTGGCCAGGTAATTGACTACCACCGCGTGGACCGCGGATTCGTTGGGCTCGATCCCGAAGATCGCATCGGAGAGCTCGGTTTCGCCGACGACTTTGCCGGTCATATCAAGAACGTCTATCTTAGCCATTTTCTATTCCTCCTCGTCCTTTCTCAAAGAGCGCGGGTGGTGTTCTTGATCACCACGGCTCCGCCCTTCGGTCCGGGGATCGCGCCGCGAACCGCGAGAAGATTCTTCTCGGCGTCGACCTTTACGACGACCAGGTTCTGCACCGTGACCTGTTCAACGCCCAGGTGTCCGGCAAGCTTCTTTCCGGGCAGCACCCGGGACGGGTCGGTGGAAGCGCCCATGGAACCGGGGCTTCTGTGCACGGGGCCCACGCCGTGGGTGGCGGACTGCTCGTGCTGGCCCCATCTCTTCACGACGCCGGCGTATCCTTTACCTTTGGAAACGCCCACGACGTCCACGTGGTCGCCTTCGGCGAAGACGTCGGCCTTGATCACGTCGCCGACGTTCATATCGGCCGCATTCTCCAGCCGGAACTCTTTGAGGATCTTCACCGGCGCGCTTCCGGCCTTCTTCAGATGACCGAGAGCGGGCTTCGAGAGCTTCTTTTCCTCGGTGGCGTCAAAGCCGACCTGGACGGCGTCGTAGCCTTCCTTGTCCGCACTCTTCTTCTGCACCACCGTGCAGGGGCCGGCCTCGATAACGGTGACCGGGATGACCTTGCCGTTTTCATCGAAGATCTGGGTCATGCCGACCTTTTTTCCGATGATCGCTTTTTTCAGCATTGCTTTTTTCTCCTTTCAGCTATTGGTTGACTCCCTTTCCGGGGCCAACTTGACCGCCGGCTCTTCGCCGGTTTTTCCATTTTAAAGCTTTATTTCAATTTCCACGCCGGCGGGCAGATCGAGGGTCGTGAGCGCCTCCATCGTCTTGGCAGTGGGCTTTAAGATGTCGATCAGTCTCTTGTGGGTGCGTCTCTCAAACTGCTCGCGGCTGTCCTTATACTTATGGACGGCGCGCAGGATGGTGACGACTTCCTTCTTGGTGGGAAGCGGGATCGGGCCGACGACCTCGGCTCCGGTGCGCTTCGCGGTTTCCACGATCCGCTCGGCCGACTGGTCGGCAAGCTGATGATCGTACGCCTTCAGACGGATTCTGATTTTTTCCTGCTGTGCCATGATTTTGTTTTCCTCCTTAAGCACCTTTTCTTTGTTTGGTGGGTTTCCGGAGGGAACGCGTTTCGGGGAATCACCGATTCTTTCTCATATTTCCATATGTTGTGGTGTTCCTTGCGCAGCGTCCGATATCTTGTACACCCATCCGCGTGTTCTTTTCTTTCCCAGATAAAAACCGCATTGCCTTTTCTTTCAAAATCGGCAATCCGGTCCCAAGGAAACCAGCGGACGCGCTTTGCCCGAAAGCAAAGCCGTATCCGCGAACGCAGACGAGCCGCCATTGATACCGGCGTGCTTCGTCGCCAATTTCCCAACCGCCCGATTCTCGACCGGCAAATTCTTCCGGTCCGGACATACTCCACGAAAAAACCCTGCTT
>CACYBP010000310.1 GCA_902772625.1 Oscillospiraceae bacterium | reverse complement strand
CTGTATTTGCTCTGCTCCTTGCGCTGCTTCTGGCTCTGGGCATGACCGGGATACTCGCGCCGCGGGCTCTGGCCGCCGGCGGGGAATCCGAGACCCTGGGCGTCCCGGGCAAGCGCGGATACGCCGCGGCCTTCGACGTACTGGACATCGTGAATCAGGAGAGAGCGAACGCAGGTCTTTCGCCCCTGGTGATGGACGAATCGCTTCTGGAAAGCGCCATGATCCGCGCGGGAGAAAGCGCGATCTATTACGGCGGCCCGAATCATCTGCGCCCCGACGGAAGCGAATGCTATACCGTCAGCGGCCTGGTTTACGGGGAAAACATCGCCGCGGGATATCTTACGGCCAAGGACGCGATGGCCGCGTGGATGAATTCCTCCGGCCATAAGGCCAACATCCTCCGGGAAAGCTATACCCGGATCGGCGTCGGCGTCTTTACCTCCGACGGGGTGAACTACTGGGTGCAGTCCTTCGGCGTCGCCTCTTCCGGCACGAACGCCGCGCGGCGCGGGGATCAGAACACGGTGGAGACCGTCACCTTCGTGAAGACACTGGAGGGGAAGACCCATACGGCGACTCTCTCCGCGCCGGAGAGTCTTGACGCGGGCAGTACCGCGACGGCGGTCTTCGCGATCTCAAATCCGAATTTTTACGACAATCCGACCCCGATCAAGGCCGACGGCCTTGTCTGGGAGAGCAGCAATACCGCAGTGGCCACGGTCTCGAAGGGCGTGATCACCGGCAAAAAGGCGGGAACGGTCACCGTCACCGCCACGACTCCCGCCGGGGTGTATACGGCCTCCGCCAGGGTCACGGTCTCTGACGTGCCGGTACGCATCACCGCGCAGCCGGGATCCGTGACGGCAGCCTGCGGCGAAACCGCCGCCTTCTCCGTCAAGGCGTCGGGAACGGGGCTTACTTACCAATGGCAGTACAGCACGAATAACGGCTCCACCTGGAAAAACTGGTCGGGCAAGACCGCATCGACGGTCACGGTCAAAGCTTCGGATACCAATAACGGCGTCTACTACCGCGCGGTGGTGACCAATTCGAAGGGAAGCGTGTATTCAAGTTCCGCCAAATTGACCGTCATCCCCGTGAAACCCGCCGTAACCGCGCAGCCCAAAGCGGTAAGCACGCAAAACGGCAGGAAAGCGACCTTCTCGGTTGCCGCCAGGGGCGGCAGCCTTTCCTACCGGTGGCAGTATTCCGCCGACAACGGAAGCACCTGGAAAAACTGGTCGGGGAAGACAACGGCGAGCGTGACGGTGACCGCCGGAGCGGGCAACAACGGATTGCTTTACCGCGTGATCGTAAAGAATGCCGCGGGGAGCGTGACGTCTTCTTCCGCGAAGCTCACGGTTTCGGGCGTGAAGCCCGCGATTCGCGTGCAGCCGCAGGCGGCGAGCGTCCAAAACGGCAATAAAGCGACCTTCACGGTCACGGCGGCCGGAACCGGCCTTACCTATCAGTGGCAGTATTCCACCAACAACGGAAGCACGTGGAAAAACTGGTCCGGGAAGACCACGGCGAGCGTGACGGTGACCGGCACGGCGTCGAACAACGGCGTGCTCTACCGCTGTATCGTGAAAAACAGCGCGGGAAGCGTGACTTCTTCCCCCGCGAAGCTTACGGTGCGATAAGACGGCCGGAAAAGAGCAGGACCGCGGCAGGATTTCTGCCGCGGTCTTTTTCTGTTGTGGGGATCGGGGGAGAAAGGCGCCTTCTCCGGAAGGCCGGTCAGGACTTCCGGACGCTCATTCCCGGATCAGGCGGTATTCGCCGCTCCGGGCGTCCCGGACGGCGGTGCGGGTGTCGGCGAAGACCCAGCCGTCGGTAAGGCGGCACCTGCCGTATGCGCCTTCCGGAAGGACCTGAGAGAGAAGGATCTCCTCGCCCGACAGGCTCGCGTCGCCGGTCCAGCCGTGTTTCTCCCGGTGCGGGCAGTCGGTGGGGAAATAATGGAAGTTGGAAAGATCGGCGGTCTCCACCGCCTTCTGAAGCCGGTTGATCACCTGATCGGAAGAGGAAAAGCTTCCGATCTTCGGGAAGGCCGAATGAAGAAACTCAAACCGCAGAAGGTCGGGGGTCGCCTGCTCCGGCGTGATCCCCAGCACCAGACAGTACCGGAAGCCCATGCAGGAGAAGTGCGGGACGAAGATCTCCCCGTCCCCGCCCTTCAGGATATAGACCGTGCGGAAGAGATATTCCAGGGGCTCGAAGATCATGCCGCGCAGATCGAGCCCGCCGTCCTTCGCGAGGAGCTCGCCGAAGCGCAGGATCACCCTCTGCCCGCGTTCCCCCCGGATCCCGAGGCGCACATTGCCCGCGGCGTTGATCCCGAAATCGCAGAGATAGCCCTCCTTCGGCTCGTCTTCGGGCACCGGGAAAACCGGAAGGGTTTTCCGGGGGTGGGGCCGGAGCGAGACGCGACCCGGCCGGATCGCGCCCGGCCGCGATAAAGCGAAGTGAAAATATTTAAAAGATCTCCTTTCGGCACCCCCGGCGCCGCGTTATGCGTATGGGTTCGGGGTCAGGACTCCAGCGCTTCCTCCACCGTCATTTCGGCCACGTCGATCTCCTCCACCGAGGAAGAAAGGCCGCATTCGTAAAGAAGGAACAGAAGCCCGCTTTTTTCGTCAAAGGCAAGACTGGAGTAACCGGCCTTGCGGTGATCGGCGCATTTCCCGGTTTGCCACGTCCCGCCGCCGTCGAAGCTTGCGGAAAGGGTCATATCCACCCGGTCGGCGGTGCTCTTCGGATTGGAAAAGAGCAGGATCTCCCGGTCCTGATAAGGGACCGAGAGCAGGGCGGCGTTGCAGCAGGGCTCGATCAGATCCCGGGCTGCGCGCTGGGAAACGAAGCTTTCCCCGCCGTCCCCGCTCCAGGCCGAACGGCGGAAGCCGTCGCCGAAGTAGGCGCGGGAATTATAATAGATCCGGCCGTCGGGAAGCTCGGCCAGGGTCCCCTCTCCGGTGCCCGGCTCCACGACCCCGCCGGTGGTGAAGGTCTCGCCGTGGTCGTCGCTCCAGATCACGGTGTTGGAGGAGCCGGTGCGGAGATCCTTCCAGTCGGTGACCTCGTGAAGCGAAAAGCGCGCGGGGATCAGGATCCGGCCTGCGTATTTCCCGTGTTTCAGGGTGACGCCGGCGCCGCTTCCGTGGGAAAAGCCGGCTCTTCCCAGAAGGAAACCGCCTTTGGCGGCGGGATTCGGGCGGATCAGGATCTTCCGTTCGGTGAAGGTGACCCCGTCTATGGTCTCCAGAACGTAATCGCCCTCCTCCATGCCGTCTCTCTCCTCCTTCAGGCGTGCCAGACGCCGCCGCTCTTCGGGGGAATAGGCCTTGTGGAATTCGTGATCCACCACGGCGATCTTTTTAAAAAGGCACATGACCCGGCCGGTCACCCGGTCGGTCACGGCGCTGCCGATCATGTAGGACCAGCCGGGGTGCCCTGCGGCCGTCCGCGCGGGACTCCAGCTCCCTTCGGGAGAGCGCACCGAGACCAGGATCCCGGTTTCGGCCGCGTCGTCCCTCTCGGTAGCGACGCGGTTGTTGGCGAAGGCGTAAACCCGGCCGTCTGGGGCGGAAACGATGGAGGGGATCCGGGCGCAGTCGCCGCCGGCCCCCTGAAAGAGCTTCAGAATGCGCATGGCAAGACCTCCT
>CACYBP010000309.1 GCA_902772625.1 Oscillospiraceae bacterium | reverse complement strand
TTGCTGATATCGGTTCTGCCGATCCAATGGTATATGCGCATTTTTGCGAGAACATTTCTGGTGAGATAACGATTGAAAACAGCTATATTGTAACACTACAAAAAGCCTCTATGATTCTGTAATTCCCCCTTGACAAGCGCAATACTTCGTATTATGATGTATTGCACGAAGGGAGGTATTTGATGGACGTTCAGCTGAAGCGCGGTTTACTGGACGTATGCGTCCTCGCCGCGATCAAAAACGAAGATTCCTACGGCTATCAGATCATCAAGGACCTGAAGCCGTGCATCGAGCTTTCCGAATCGACGCTCTACACGATCCTGAAGCGGCTGGAAGGCGCCGGGATGCTGACGGTAAGGAGCGCGGAGCACGACGGCCGGCTCCGCAAATACTATCACATCACGGAAAGCGGGACAAGGCGCATCGAAGACTTCAAGAAAGAATGGAGAGAAGTGATTTCCATCTACCAATTCGTCACGAAGGAGGATCCTCATGAATAAAGAAGAATTCCTGACCGCGCTGCGCTCTTCTCTCGCGGGCCTTCCGCAGGATGATATCGAAGAGCGCGTCACGTTTTTCGGCGAAATGATCGACGACCGCATGGAAGACGGGACGGGCGAGGAGGAAGCGGTGGCCGGGATCGGGCCGGTGGAAAAGATCAGGGAGCAGATCGTCGCGGAAATCCCTCTTCCAAAGCTGGTCAGAGAAAAGGTCCGGCCGAAGCGCGCCCTGCGCTCCTGGGAGATCGTTCTGATCGTTCTGGGCTTTCCGGTGTGGTTCCCGCTTCTGGTCGCGGCCGGAGCGGTCGTTCTTTCGCTCTATATCGTACTCTGGGCCCTTCTGATCGCGCTCTGGGCGATCGAGGTCTCGCTTTGGCTCTGTGTTCCGACGGGGATCGCCGCGGCGGCGGTATACTTCGCGCAGGGGAGCGCCGTGCCCGCCCTGATGATGCTGGGGGCGGCGCTGCTTCTTGCGGGGCTTTCGATCTTTGCGTTTTTCGGATGCGCCGCGGCGTCCAAAGGCGTCCTCGCCCTGACGAAGAAGGTCGGCCTTGGGATCAAATCTTTGTTTATCAGAAAGGAGAACGCGAAATGAAGAAGGGCTTCATCACGGCGGCCGTCGTTCTATCCCTGCTCGGAGCCGCGCTCTTTGCCGCCGCGTTTTTCGCGTCCGGCTTCGACTTTACAAAGCTGGATACCGGGACGTATGAAACCAATTCGTATACGGTCAGCGAAGCGTTCGAGGCGATCGAGATCCGGTCGGACGAGGCAGAGATCGCGTTCAAGCCGTCCGGGGACGGAAAGCTTCGGGTGGACTGTGTGGAGCGGGAAAAGGTCCGGCACACGGTGACGGCGGAAAACGGCGTTTTGAAAGTCGCCGTTCTGGACACGCGGGCGTGGTACGATCGTCTGACCTTCTTTTCCTTCAAACCCCAATCGATAACGGTCTGGCTTCCCGGGGAGCGCTATAAAGCCCTGACGGTCGATTCCGCCACGGGGGACGTATCGGTGCCTGATTGCTTCTCCTTTGGCGAGGCGGAAATCACGGCGAGCACGGGGGACGTCTCCTTTGAGGCCTCCCTGGAAGGCTCTCTGAAGATCAAAACGAGCACCGGGGCTATCCGTCTGGACGGCGTGCGCGCGGAGGAGATCGATCTTTCGGTCTCCACCGGCAGGATCGAGGGCAAAAACGTCGACTGTGTCAAGACTTTTTCCTTCACCGTCAGCACCGGGAAAGCGGTCCTCACCGGCGTAACCGCGGGCTCCATGACTTCAAGCGGCAGCACCGGCGGCGTCAGGCTGGAAAACGCGGTCGTTTCGGGGAAGCTCCATCTGGAAAGGGATACCGGCGACGTGCGCTTTTCCAACTGCGACGCCGGCGAGATCACCGTCAGGACCTCCACCGGAGACGTGACCGGGACGCTCCGCTCCGGGAAGAATTTCGTCGTGAAGACCTCCACCGGGGATATCAGCGTGCCCGAATCGACGGCGGGCGGAAGATGCGAGATCACGTCCTCCACCGGGGATATCAGGATTTCCGTCGCGGAATGACTTCCGCGGGACTCTACCAACGGTAGAGAAGCCGAAATCAACCGCCGGTTCGTGTTCATTCAGGAAACCGCGCCGTACAATAGAGCCATGAAAGGAGGCGCCCGATATGGATCAGATCAAAACCGGGAAATTCATAGCGGCCTGCAGAAAGGAACAGGGTCTGACACAGGCGGCCCTGGCCGAGAAGCTCGGGATCAGCGACCGGGCGGTATCAAAGTGGGAGACCGGGAGGTCTCTGCCGGATTCCGGGATCATGCTGGAGCTGTGCGATCTTCTGAAAATCAACGTCAACGAACTCCTGTCGGGTGAAAGGATCATGGCGGAAACCTATGACAAAAAGGCGGAAGAGAACCTTCTGGCCATGAAGCGGGAGGTCGAAGAAAAGAACCGGCAGATGCTCAGGACCGAGTACCTGATCGGAGGTCCGGCCATGG
>CACYBP010000308.1 GCA_902772625.1 Oscillospiraceae bacterium | reverse complement strand
CTCGGGATGCTCTACGCGGCTCCGTTCGGAACGCTCTCTGACGGCAAGGAGGACAAAAACCCTCCGAAGGTGACGGTTCAGTTTTAAGTGAGCCGACCTATCCGTCACCGACTCTGACAGAGGTATTTGAGGAGGTCTGTCCTTATTATTTGGCAATCGGAATGAGTCTTGCTGAATTTTGGGATGGATCTCCTCAGCTTGTCAGATATTATCGCGAAGCACACAGGCTCAAAATGGAAGAGGAAAATCAAAAAGCATGGGTGCAGGGCTTGTATATCAAATCCGCTCTGGATTCATCTTTATCACAGTTGTTTAAGAAAAAAGGAAGCAAAGGGGTACAGTATTTGGAGAAACCCCTGGAGATCCTTGAGAAAAGCGAAAAGGAACGCAAACGGGACGCGGTGCGGGAAAGAAGGCGCGCGGTGCGCGCCTTCGAAGCGCTCCGGCAGGAGCAGATCAGAAGGAAAAGAAAGGAGAGGAACGCGTGGAGCGGGAAGAGCGTGGAAAAAGGCCGGGCTCCGGGCTCGGCGACAGGCTGAAGGCCTTTGAAAAGGGACTTTCGGCGGGAGAATTGAAAAAGCTTACCGCGGAGCTCGAAAAGCTGAAAAAGGCGCTCCCGGGAAAGGAAGAGGGAAGGGCCGCGGGCGAATTCCGTAAGTCCGTAGGCTCGCTTTTCCCCGAGGGAGCCGCCGAACGGGCGGCGGGAAAGCTCGGCGAGCTGCGGCACGGCTGGGACGCTCTCAGGGGGGCCGTGCTCCTGGCCGCCGGGGAGACCGGAAGCCTCGTCGCCCCGGCCTTCGCCGCGATCGCGGAAGGGGGGATCGCCGCGGCCAACGCCGTCAACCAGTTTACCGCCGCCCTTCAGGGCAAATCGGTTTTCAAAAAGCTGGAGCTCGATCTCGGAAAAGACGAGGGCGGGTTCCGAAGGGCCTCCGGCGCGGCGAAGAAGTACCGGGCGACCCTTTTATCCTTTGACGAGATCCACCGCCTGAACGAACGGACGGGCGGCGCGGGAGCGGGCGCGGCGGGGATCCGGACCGGAAA
This sequence comes from Oscillospiraceae bacterium, assembly GCA_902772625.1. GTDB lineage: Bacteria > Bacillota > Clostridia > Oscillospirales > QAMX01 > RUG11797. The sequence continues at coordinate 2,297 of CACYBP010000308.1, read as the reverse complement.
GGAGAAGCTCCGGGAGACCGGCCTGATCGACGAGACCATAAAGCGCCTGGCCGAAAAGCTGCGGCAGGGGGATTTCGGCGGGGTGGGAAGGATCCTCGGAGAAAAGCTCGGCGAAGCGCTGGACGGCACGGACTGGGAGGGCTTCGGGAAAAAAGCGGGAGGCCTCGTCTCGGGCGCCTTTGCCCTGGCAGGCGGCTTTTTCGACAGCGGGGCGGTGAAAAAGCTCGGAGGGAGCCTGGCCGGATTTCTGAACGGCGCGATCGCCGGTATCCTCCCGGAGGACGTGGGCAACGGCATTGCGGGGCTTCTCTTTGCGGGGGTCGAATGCGGCCTTGGCTTCCTGGAACGCTTCAAAGCCGGGGAAGCCGCGGAAAAAGCCTCGGCGGTGATCAGGGCCGTCCTGACAAAGACCGGGGAAAAGATCTCCTCGGTGGACTGGGCGGAGGCGGGAACGGCGCTTCTTTGCGCCCTGTGGGACTTCCTTGCGGGGTTTGATTACAAGGGCATCGCGTCTTCCTTCTGGAAGACCTTCGGCTCCTTCTTCGGCGCGGCGGAAAGCGTAAAATCGGCTCTGGTGACCGGGGCGGCGGAGCGGTTTCTCGGCGTCTTCCGCGACGCCTTTTTCGGGGAGGACGGCAGAATCAAAAGCGTGGGGGAAATCGGCGGGATCATCCGCGCGGCGATCCTTGGGGGCTTTCTGCGGTTCTGGGGCGTCAGCGCCTTCCGGGAGGCGGCGGAGCCCTTCCTGCAGGGTTTCCGCGACGCCTTCGGCCGGAAGAACGGAGAGGCGCTTTATACCGAAAGCGGCGTATCCGTGGTTTCCGGACTGATCTCCGGGATCCTCCGGGCGATCGGGCTTTCGGCGGCGCTTCTCGGTGCGGCCGGGATCCGGGCGGTGAAGACTCTCTTCGGCGAGGAGGCGGGCGAAAAAGCCCGGGACGCCGGGAAGCTGGTCGTGAATGCCGTTCTGGCCGGGGTCGTGGCAAGGCTTGACGGAACTCCCTTCCAAAAGCCCGCGGCAAGGCTTCTCGCGGCATTTTTCAACCCCATCAGCAAGGCGACGGGCGACCTTGACAACAAATTGAAAAGCGTGCAGGATCGCATGAAGGCCATCGGCAATTCCCAGGTGACCGTCAAGTCAAAAAGCGTCGGGAGCGCCACGGGAAGCTACCTCGGCGGCTACTACACCCAGATGAAGGCGGCTGGCGGCTACGTTGATCAGGGCGACCTTTTCATCGCGAACGAAGCCGGGCCTGAACTGATCGGTACGGTGAACGGACGGACGGCGGTGGCTCCGAACGCAGAGATCACGGGCATCGCGAACGCCGTGTACGCCATGGGAGAACGCGAGATCGCCGCGATCAACAACCTGACCCGCGCCCTGAACGCGAAGGATATGACGGCGGTGGTGACGGCTGATTCCATCGTTGCCGGACTTGCCAGAAAGAACAGAAGAGACGGTGTTTCTACTGTTCCCGTTTCGATGTGAGGTGATGAAATGAGCTATGCTGATGGAAATCTATATCCGATCACCCGAGTAAAAAACGGAAATACGTATTATAACGTGCCTTCGTGGATCCCCTGTCCGTCGTCTTACAGCTGGAAGCTTTCTGACGTTTCGGCTTCCGACGCCGGACGCACCGAGGACGCGATCATGCACAGGAAGTACGTCGCGCGCAAGAGGCATCTGGAGCTGGAATGGCAGAACGTGTCAAGGCAGGACGCCTATCGGATCCTGAAGGCCTTTTCCACCGAAGAGGAATCTATCACGATCACCTATTGGGACGTGCTTGAAAACGCCTATGCCGAAAGGAAATTTTACGCGGGCGACCGGGAAAGCCCCACGTACAACATGGCGCTGGGCATCCAGTCCAGCGTGAAATTCAACGTCATTGAGATTTGAGGAGGGATCATGTACAGTCTTTCACAGACCGCGAAAAACCTCTTTCAGAGCGTCCCGTGGGGGCTGAGACTCACCGTCTCGCCCCTTGTGGGAGAAGAGCTTACCGTGACGGAAAAGGATATCGTTCAGGGGTCTTTCACGGTGGACAGATACTCGGCCACCGGGGATTCGCTTCCCGTCGGCACCGCCGCCGCGGGGGAAATCTCTTTCGCGTTGGAGAATTTCGACGGGAGATTTTCTGAGGTGGTATTCGGCGGGGCGGAAATCTACGCGGCCTTCACCGTGACAAACGGCGCGAATACCTACGCGCTCCCCATCGGCTACTTCACCGTGGATGAAACGCCGCGGGTGCTTTCCACGATCCAGATCACCGCGCTGGACAGAATGGCGCAGT
>CACYBP010000307.1 GCA_902772625.1 Oscillospiraceae bacterium | reverse complement strand
GATCACCGGTTCGGCTTCGGAAAGCGCGGCCGGAAACGGGAACGAATCGGTCTCGCGTCCCTTCAGACGGTAGCGGACACAGACCGGGATCTTATCGAGATAGCTCAACACGTCAAGCTTTGTCAGGGCGATCCCGGTCGCGCCCTGCACCTGTGCACCGTAGCGGGTCGCCACCAGATCGAGCGCCCCGACGCGCCGGGGCCGGCCGGTTTTGGCGCCATACTCGCTTCCCGCTTCCCGGAGACGATCCGCTTCTTCTCCGAACATTTCGGAGACGAAGGGACCCTCGCCCACGCAGGTGGAATAGGCTTTGACCACGCCGATCACCTCGTCGATGCGCGCGGAGGGGAAGCCCGCGCCGATGGGCGCGTAGGCCGCCAGCGTGTTGGAGGAGGTGGTATAGGGGACTATGCCGTAATCCAGGTCCCGGAGCGCGCCGAGCTGCGCCTCAAAGAGAATGCTCTTGTTTTCCGACTGCGCCTTCCTGAGATAAGCCCCGGCGTCGCCCACGAAGGGCAGGATCGCCTCCCCGTAGTCCCGGAGCCATTTTTCCATCTCTTCCATCGTGTAAGGCTTCGCGCCGTATACCCGGGAGAGGGTCAGGTTCTTCCATTCCAGAAGCTCGCCGAGGCGCGACGCCAAGGCCTTCCTGTCCCGAAGCTCGCCGGCGAGGATCGTCTTCTTCTGGTATTTGTCCGAATAGAAAGGCGCTATGCCCTGCTTTGTGGAGCCGTAACGCCTGTCCGCCAGCCGCGCTTCCTCCAACGCGTCCAGCTCCCGGTGCCAGGGCAGAAGCAATGAAGCCCTTTCGCTGATGAGCAGGTTTTCAGGCGTGACGTCAACGCCCTTTGCCCGGACGTCGCCGACCTCCTTCCAGAGGTTTTCCGCGTCAAGAGCCACGCCGTTTCCGAGGATATTCATAACTTCCTTCCGGAAGATCCCGGAAGGAAGAAGATGCAGGGCGAATTTCCCCTTTTCATTGATGACGGTGTGTCCGGCGTTCCCGCCGCCCTGATACCGCACCACGACGTCAAAGTGCCCGGAAAGGAGATCAACCATCCGGCCTTTTCCCTCGTCGCCCCAGTTGACACCTACGATCGCACAGTTTTTCATTCCGCCGCCTCCGGATTCTGTTCCAGCCGCTCCATGATTTCCCGGTATGCGTCCTCCACACCGCCGAGATCCCGGCGGAACCGGTCTTTGTCGAGCTTTTTGCCGGTGGCGCTGTCCCAGAGCCGGCAGGTATCGGGGCTGATCTCGTCGGCAAGGATGATGCTGCCGTCCGGAAGCCTTCCGAATTCCAGCTTGAAATCCACCAGGGTCACCCCGCAGGAAAGCCAGAAGCCCTGGAGGATCCGGTCGATCGTGAGGGCGTACGTCCTGATCTCTTCCAGCTCCTTCCGGTCGGCGAGTCCCAGTGCCAGCGCATGGTCTTCGTTCAGAAGGGGATCGCCCAGAGCGTCGTTTTTGTAGGAAAATTCCACCGTGGGCGCACTGAACACGATCCCTTCCTCCACGCCGTAACGGACGGAGAAGGAGCCGGCCGATATATTCCGCACGATCACCTCCAGAGGAACGATCGCCACCTTTTTGACCAGGGTCTCCCGGTCGTTCAGCTCTTTAACGAAGTGGGTGGGCACTCCCTTCTTTTCCAGAAGCCGCATCAGGGCGTTGCTCATCCGGTTGTTGATGACGCCCTTTCCCGCGATAGTCCCGCGCTTCTGACCGTTAAAGGCAGTGGCGTCGTCCTTGTAGGAGACGATCAGAAGCGTCTCGTCCCCGGTGGCGAACACCTTTTTTGCTTTTCCCTCATAAATCAGCCGGGCTTTTTCCATAGTTACCTCCATATTTTCCGGTTCGGGATCATTCAACCGTCACCGATTTGGCAAGATTTTTGGGCTTGTCGATATCGCAGCCGTTCTCTTTCGCGACGTAATAGGCGAGGAGCTGGAGCGGCACGATCTCGACCGCTGCGGAGAAAAGGGAATCCACCTCCGGGATGAACAGAAGATCGTCCGCTGCGGAAAGGATCTTCTGATTGTTGCGGCAGGTCAGCGCCAGCACCTCCGCCCCCCGGGATTTGACTTCCACAATATTGGAAAGCGTCTTTTCCATCACCGCGGGGTTACAGCAGAGGGCGATCACCGGCTGGTGATCCTCGATCAGGGCGATGGTGCCGTGCTTGAGCTCGCCCGCCGCGTAAGCTTCCGCGTGCAGATAAGAGATCTCCTTCATTTTCAGCGCTCCCTCCAGCGCTGCGGCGTAATCGGTATTTCGCCCGATGAAAAAGAGGGCTGGGCTTTTGTGATACTTCTTTGCCAGCGCCGGGATCCCGGCGTTCAGATCGATGGCCTCCTGAATCAGACGGGGCAGGGCTTTCAGCGTCTCTATAAGACCGGCTCTTTCTGCGCCGGT
>CACYBP010000306.1 GCA_902772625.1 Oscillospiraceae bacterium | reverse complement strand
GCCGGGGCGTTCTCCGTCCGGAGCGCCGCGCGGTATTCCTCCCCCATTTTTTCGGGGGCAAGCGAGGAAAAAAGCTCTTCCAGATGGGCGGCGAGCTTTTCTCTCACCGCTTCCTCCCCGGAAAGGGGCGAAACGAGCTTTCGAAGCGCTTCTTTCTTCATCGTTTTTCCTTCCTTTTCCCGTGCCGGGCTTCGCGTTCCTGCGCAAGGCCCCGCGCGGCCTTATCCCAGGAGATAAGTATAATCAAGATAGGCGTTTTCGCCGTCCAGCACGTTGACCGTGAGACGCATCTCCCCGGGATCCCCGGAGAGCAGATCGGCCTTGATCACGCCGTAGGTGCGCACGGTCACCGTCTTTTCGGAGAAGAGCTCCACGCTTGCGTCGGCCGCCTCCTGCCAGGTCGCGCCGCCGTCTTCCGAGAAGAGAGCGCGCTCCATCCGGAAATAGATATCGTCTTTTTCCTGTCCCAGCACGTCGTAGACCCAGGCCTCATCCCCTGCCGAGACCTCCCACTGGATGCGCCAGCCCGATCTTTCGCCGATGAACCAGGTCTTGAAAGGATCGATGCTTTCGGCGGTGAAGGTCACCGCCAGAAGGGTCTCGCCCTCTCCGGCCGCGATCTTTCTCCCGTCCGCGTCCGGGTCGACCGGGAGGAGATACCCGTCTCCCTCCTCAAGCGATACCGCCCGGACGAGCTCTGCCTTATCCAGCGTAAAGCGCGCCTTGGAGGCCTCCACCGTGTCGCCGATCGCGTATTCGCGCGAGGTGGGATCCTCCCCGGGAGAGAATTCCGAGAGTCCCAGCGTACCGAGAAGCCCGATCAGCTGGCCTTCGTGGAGCGCGTCGGTCTCAAAGGCGGGATACTGCGACCCCAGCCGGAAATAGTCGGTCCTGAGAACGACGCGGATATGATTTCCCTTGCTCTGGTAAAAGAACAGATCCGAAAGGAAGGGATTGCCCTCGAAATTCAGAGGCTTGGCGTTTTCCGGATCCTCGAAATCCTGCCCGTAGGAAAAACGCAGGACTTCTTCTCCCTCCAGCGTCCAGATCACCAATGCCTCGCCGGGATTGTCCGGGCGGTACGCCTCTATCTTCCAGGAGGCCGGGACCTTCATCGAGAATCTCCCGAAGGTACAGCTTTCGGTCTTCTCCCGCTCGTATCCGGTGATATCGGCGTAGGCCCTGTCAAACTGCCACTCGCCCGTCCCGCGATCGTAGACGCAATAGGCCGTCACGATCTCCCGCCGGAACTCCACGGGATCTGCGCGCACGGTCCGGAGGTAAGTGAAGCTTGCGCGCCCGTCCTCCCCGGCCTCGGAGAAATCGCCGCTCCGCGTTTCGGCGCCGGGATAATATTTCTCCACCGCCCCGTCGGCGACCTTGCGCGGGCAGGGCGGGACCGGTTCCTGAACCGGGCTCTCGCTTTCGCTTTCAGAGGCAGAATCCGGTTCCTCCGGCGTCTTTTCCCCGCATCCCGCAAACAGGAGCACGAGGAGCAGTCCCGCCAGAAGGCCCGCCGCGATTCGTCTTGTTTTCATGCTTTCCAGATCTCCTCCAGCTTTTCCATGGCGAGCGACACGTATTCGCCCGCGGTGTGTTCCTCCACCCCCACCACGAAGGTCTGGCATTTGTTGATGGGGATCAGGATCTTTTCGGCATGACTCTGCCCCACCGCGGCGGCCATGCCCGCGGTGATCTCGCCGAAAAGCGAATCGGCGACGATGATCCCGATGGGCCCCAGGATCACGTCGGCGCTTTTCGCGGCCACCCGCACCGGGTTTTCGCCGGTGGCGCCGTTGTCGGCCCCGGCCTTCAGCATCGCTCCTGTGGCCAGAACGTTGGTGCCCACGGCGGTCACCTCCGAGGCGGGGAAGTGTTTTTTGATCTCAGCGACCATCAGGGCGCCGATCCGGCCGCCCTGGCCGTCGATCACAAGGATGTTTTTCAAAGCGACGTCGCGTCCTTTCCTTCCAGGACCTCAAAGGTCAGGCCGTATTCTCTCTCCTCTCCGGGCTCCAGCCAGGTGAGCGTTCCGCGTTCTTCTTCCTCGGCCGCGCCGCCCACGTGGCAGTTGCCGGGCTCGAGGCCCACCACGTAAAACTGCTCGCCCATCTGCTTCCACTCGGTCATATAGGGAAGCTCGGACTTTCGGAAGCTCAGCCGGAGGGCAAGCTCTTTTTCGGGATTCAGGAGCGCGGCATAGACCCGCCCGTCCTTATCGTCCTCCTC
>CACYBP010000305.1 GCA_902772625.1 Oscillospiraceae bacterium | reverse complement strand
CTTCGATCACGAAGGGGTGGGTGAGCCTGTTCAGCAGCGCGAGCTTTCCGGGATCCGAAAAGACGACGGGAGCAAGCTTTCTCCGGTCCACCCGGTCTCCGGTGAGGATCTCCTCTCCGAAGGCCGAAACCAGGGCGCTTTTCATCGGGACGCTTTCGTCCAGGAGCCGGTGGTAGATCGCGTCGGCGTCCAGAATCAGGGCGCCCTTTTCCCGGAAAAGGGCGGTCAGGGTGGATTTGCCCGCGCCGGAGGCGCCGGTGATCCCGACGACGGTCATTCTGATCCCTCCCTTCGTCGGCGGCGTTTTCAGGGGAGGGAACTCTCCCTCCGTTTTCAGTATAGCATACTTTCCGGGGATTGCAAGGAGAAAAGGGGGAAAGACCCGCTATTTCCCGGCAAGATAAACCAGGTCGCCCCCGGTGGAGCGGGAGAGGCGGTTGAAGACCGCGTCTCCCCGTCCGCGCCGCTCGGGAGAGATCTGGATATAGATCCGGTCGGCGCCGAGCCTGTCGGCCTGGCGAAGCGTCCGGAATAAAAGGCGCGCGTGGGAATCGTGATCGGCCTCCCGCCCGTAGGCGAGGACTCTGTATCCCAGGGCTTCGGCCGCCTCGCGGTATTCGTCGAAGACCACCGCCGCCATGGCTTCGGCGCGGGGGAGGGAGGAGAGATACCGGAGGGAGTCTTCGCCGGAGCCGACCAGTCCTGTCAGGGGCGTCGCGGGGGCGTAATGCCGGTATTTCATGCCCGGAGAGCGGGGGGGCGCTCCGTCCCTGGGACGCGAGGCGTCGCCCACCTCCTCGCCGAGGGCGTCGGAGAGGGCCTCCCGGCTGATCCCGCCGGGGCGCAGCACGTCGTAGGGACGGCGCGTAAGATCGATCACGGTGGATTCCACCCCCACCGCGCAGTCCCCGCCGTCCAGGATCGCCGGGACGAGGCCCGAAAGATCGTCGGTCACGTCCCGGAGGGTGGTGGGGCTGGGCTTCCCCGAGAGGTTGGCGCTGGGAGCGGCGATGGGGCGTCCCGCGGCCTCGATCAGGGCGCGGGCCACCGGATGGGAGGGCATGCGGATGGCCACGGTGGGGCCGCCGGCGGTGATCACGTCGGGCACCAGCCCGCTCCGGGGCAGGACCACGGTCAGGGGACCCGGCCAGAACCGGCCGGAAAGGCGCCGCAGGGCCCGCTCGCTTTCCGGACCGGTCTTCACCAGGGGGAAAAGCGAATCGAGAGAGGCGATATGAAGGATCAGGGGGTTGTCCTGCGGACGGCCCTTGACCCGGTAGATCTCGCGGACGGCCTCGGGATTGAGCCCGTCGGCCGCAAGCCCGTAGACCGTTTCGGTGGGCATGGCGACCAGTCCTCCCCTCCGGAGGACGGCGGCGGCGGCGAGGATCCCCTCGCGGTCCGCCTTCAGAATTTCAGTGTGCAAACCGGGAACGCTTCCTTTCCTCTTTGCGCACCGGCAAAAACCGCCGGAAAAACCGCAAAAGAGCCTTTATAGCCGATATTATAGCACGTTTCCCGGGATTTGGCAAACAGAAACATCGTCAAATTGAACATACCGCATATTTGTACAAATATGCAAAATCAGCTCGCCCGGATTTGGGCAGAAATATGGTCCGATAATAAAATATTGGACAGAATCATAAAAATACTGCATTGCCAAGAGAAAACGAATCGTCTATAATTATGTTTATGACAGAGGGAAAAGGGCTTTTTGCGGGAAGCCTTGTGGACTTTTTACACAAAGCCCGATTCTCCCACTCGGAGGAGTGGAACCGATGAAAGCGCGGTCTGACCGGCCGGAATGCCGCCTTTCCTCGCGTTCGGAAGCCATCATAAAGGAGAGAGAAGAATGTTTAAGAAAGCCAAATCCACGCTATGGCTGATGGTCGGCTTGCTTGTTCTCTGCCTGATCACCATTTTCGTTCCGATCCTGAACCCGGTGATCATCTCAGTGAACGACTGCACCCCGGCAAAGTGGTTCCTGGAACTGCTTTACAACATGGACGATCTGGTTCCGCCGCTGAACGCGATGCAGCCGCTCCACGTTGAATTCGTCAGCTTCTTCATGCCCTTCGGAGCGCTGATTTTCCTCACCTTCTATGCCTTCGTGATCATCACCCTGATCTTCAAGATCATGGGCAACGAAGGCTTTGCCGCGAAGCTTGCCCGCATCTCGGCGTGGATCGGTCTGATCTCTGCCGGATTCTTTATCGCGTTCTTCATTTACGCCACGGTCACCACCGGACAGAAGATCGGATTCCCGGTCGGTTCCGCTCTGATCGTCGTTCTGACCGTCGCGGTGCTGATCCTGAATCGCATCCACAAGAAACAGGTCGAGGCCGAGGATACCCGTGCAAGACACCTGAAGACCATCTTCACCAAAGCGCAGAAGAGAGAAGCGATCATTTTCTACGGCATGGTCGGTCCCTTCTACCTGATGGCCTGCATCGTCACCCTCTACCCGATCATGTGGGGTATCATCAGAAGCTTCACCAACTACACCGGGTACAACGAGCCTCTCGGCACCGGCTTCTCCTCCTACATGCGCTGCCTGCAGGACGAGCAGACCTGGACCTCCTTCGTCACCACCCTTGAGATCGGTATCTTCTACGTTCCGGTCGGCCTGGTCCTCGGCGTGGCGCTGGCCATGCTCCTGAACACCAACATCAAGGGCTCCGGCTTCTTCCGTACGGTCTACTACTTCCCCTCCATCATTCCGGCGGTCGCCACCGGTCTGATGTGGCGTATGCTCTTCGCCCAGAACAACGGCGCCATCAACACCATGCTCGGCTGGTTCGGCATCGCTCCTTACAACTGGCTCGGCTACAACGGCTGCCGCTACGCCCTTTACATCATGCTTGCCTGGAGCTCCGCGGGCGGTATTCTTACCTACCTGTCGGCTCTGAAGGGCATCAACAACGAGCTTTACGAATCGGCCATGATCGACGG
>CACYBP010000304.1 GCA_902772625.1 Oscillospiraceae bacterium | reverse complement strand
GACGGCCTGATCTTTTTCGCAATGGGCGATGAAATAGGGCACGTCGGGCATTTTTTCCGCGAGATGAAGAGGAGACGCGGTCTTCATCGCCTCCTCAAGCGGCATGCCGTATTCGCCGAAAGCCGAAAGGAGCGTGCGCGGCAGATCGTCCCGTTCTGTGTAGTGATACGGGAGATCGCACACCGGGCAGTTGGCCGCCACCGCCGCGGGCGTTCTTTTGGCATAAGCCGCGTAAGTCAGGGCGCAGAGCCCGCCCATGCTTCCTCCGGTGGAAACGACAGGCGTACCCTCCGGAAGCGCGTACTTTTCAAAAAGGCAGTCCACCACGCCGTCGGTGAGTTTGACCGACGCCCGATTCATCCAGGACCAGGGATTGATATACGGAATGACAAAGAGTATCCCCCGGTCGGCGTAAAGCTGCGCCTCCCAAGGATCCTCTGTGATCATACGCGTGTTGCCGTTGAGGCCGATGAACTGCAGAACGATTCCCCGGGGAGTCCCGTTCAGCAGGGCTCCGTTTTCATAGGCAAACTGATAAAGCTTTGAAGGTTCGATTCTCATGGTCTTTTCTCCTTGTGCCGTAGCCGCACGTTCTCCGCTCCGGATTCCCATGCTCCCGCATCGCTCCGGGAAAAGGAATCAGGAGGGGATCCTTCAGGCCTCCGTAAGAAAGCTCAGCGCGGCTTCCAGTCCCTTTACGATCTCCGGAAGCGCCATGGCCGGCGTTCCCGGAGGCATGTCTGAAAGCTGCTCCGGAATGGCGGGGACGTGGACGAAGCCGCCCCTCACTTCATCGCTTCTGTCCCTTAATTCATGCATCAGAACGTAAAAGAGATGATTGCAGACGAAGCTTCCCGCCGACAGGGATACCTCCGCGGGAACGCCCGCCTCTTCGACGGCGCGGGCCAGAGCTTTGACCGGCAGGCGGGAAAAATACGCCGCGGGCCCGTCTTCTGCAATCGGTCTCTCCTTCGGCTGATCGCCCGCGTTATCGGGGATCCGCGCGTCGTCCAGATTGATAGCCACCCGTTCGAAAGAGAGCTTTTTCCTCCCCGCTGCCTGACCCACAAGAAGCACGAGATCCGGGTCGTATTCCCGAAGCAAAGCGCAAAGCTTTTCTCCGGAGGACCGGAACACCGTCGGGATCTCTTTTTTCACCAGAGTGACGCCCGCGGGAGCGCGAACGAGCCTCACGGCCTCCCACGCGGGATTGACCTTTGCTCCGCCGAAGGGATCGAATCCCGTCATCAGCACGTTCATCAGATCTTCTCCTTACTTTTTCGGATTCTTCCCCTGCTGACGGCACCAGACGCTCATGACGAATTTTACCGGCATCAGCTTGACCAGACGCACCTGCATCCGGACCGGGAATCCGAGGATCGAGACCTCTTTCTTTTTCCGGATGTCCCGCATGGCCTTGTCAGCCACCTGGCGCGCCGTATAGAATCTGTCGTAATAGGTGATGGTCTCGTCCCGGACGGCGCGGTCGAAAAACTCGGTCTTGATCCATCCCGGCGCCACCGCCGTGACGCCGATCTTTCTTTCCCTAAGCTCCATGCCGAGGGCGCGGGAAAAGCTCATCACGTAGGCTTTGGTGGCGGCGTAGACCGCCATATAGGGGACCGGCTGCCAGGAGGAATTCGAGGCGATATTCACGATCCGGCTTCCCTCCGGCATAAAGGGCAGGAGCGCGTAGGTCACGGCGGTAAGCGACTTGGCGTTCAGATCGATCTCGTCCAGCTGATCCTTGATCGGAAGCGAAGAGAATTCTCCGAACTGTCCGAAGCCCGCGCCGTTTACCAGCATCTCAAGCGAGGCGTTCTCCTTTTTGATCTCTTCCGCAAGCTTTTCCGCCGCGTCTTCCCGGGAAAGGTCCAGGGGAACCGGACGGATCTTCGTCCGGCATTCCCCGGAAAGCGCGCGAAGGCGTTCTTCCCTGCGGGCCACGGCCCAGATCTCGTCAAAAGCATACTCCCGGTCCAGCGCCAGAACGAATTCCCGTCCGATCCCGCTGGAGGCGCCGGTGACGACAGCGATTTTCATGCGGTCTCCCCTCTTTTCCTTCAATGCTTCAGGAGTCTTCCCGGCTGAAGCCGAGAAGCTCGTAATCTTCGTCCGCTATTTTTTTCTTCATCTCATCGGGATCGGGCATCGACGACGCGGTGACCCAGGCAAGGCCTTTTTCGTGATCTGCCGACGCTCCGGTCACTTCGGGAAGGGTGAGAAGCGCTTTGGATACCGCCGCCTCACAGTGTTCGCACATCATGCCGCCGATCTTCAGGACGAGACGGATCCCCTCGCCCTCCCCCGGAGAAGACGCCGGCACGGAGGCCTGATTTTCCGCGTTTTCAAAGAGAGAAGAGATATCCGCCTGCTTTTTCAGCTTGCGGTCTCTTTCGCCTTCATGGACCTTCACGAGATTCAGCCGGAGCGCGTTGGAAACCACGAAGAAGCTGGAAAGGCTCATGGCCAGCGCGGCGAACATGGGGTCGAGCTTCCAGCCGAAAAGGCCGGCCGCCATGGGAATGCCGATGACGTTATAGATAAAGGCCCAGAAAAGGTTTTCATGGATATTCCGGAGCGTGGCCCGGGAAAGACGGATCGCGGCGGGGACGTCCGAAAGATCGCTTTTCATCAGAACGACGTCCGCGGCGTCCAGAGCCACGTCGGTTCCCGCGCCGATGGCGATCCCCACGTCCGCCCTGGTCAGGGCGGGAGCATCGTTGATGCCGTCGCCCACCATGGCGACCTTTCCCTTTTCCCTAAGCGTGCGGATCACGCTTTCTTTTCCGTCGGGAAGAACTCCCGCGATCACGTGATCCACCCCGGCTTCGCGTCCGATGGCCTTTGCGGTCTTTTCGTTGTCGCCGGTGAGCATGACCACCCGGATCCCCATGTTCTGAAGCGCGCGGATCGCCCCGGCGCTGGTCTTTTTGATCACGTCGGCCACGGCGATCAAGCCGAGAAGGCGTCCGCCCAGGGCAAAGAGAAGCGGCGTTTTGCCTTCCTCCGCAAGCTTTTCGGCGGCGTCCTTCAGGTCGTTTCCTATCTCCGCGACGCTCTCCATATAGCGAAGGCTCCCGCCCGAAAGCGTTTCTCCGCCAATCACGCCGTGAAGGCCGTTTCCGGGAAGCGCCTCAAAGCCCGCAAGTCCCTGCCGGGAGTTGATCTTCTTTTCTTCTGCATAGGCCACCACGGCTTTTGCCAGAGGATGCTCACTCTTTTCCTCCAGCGTACGCGCCAGAGAAAGAAGAGTTTCTTCGCCGCCTACGGAAGCGGGGATGACATCCGTGACGTGGGGCGTTCCCTCGGTGATGGTGCCGGTCTTGTCAAGAGCGACGATCTGCACCCTTCCGGTCTCTTCCAGAGAGACCGCCGTTTTGAAAAGAATCCCATTCCGGGCGCCGACGCCGTTCCCCACCATGATGGCCACCGGCGTGGCAAGTCCGAGAGCGCAGGGGCAGCTGATCACCAGCACCGCGATCCCCCGGGACAGGGCGTCTGCGAACTCCGCTCCCACGCAAAGCCAGATCACGGTGGTCACAAGCGCGACGCCGAGCACCGCGGGGACGAAGACCCCCGACACCTTGTCGGCGATCTTGGCGATGGGCGCCTTGGTGGCGGCGGCGTCGCTGACCATTCTGATGATCTGCGCAAGGGTGGTATCCTCGCCCACGCGGGTCGCGCGGCAGGTGAGGAACCCGGATTCGTTGATGGTGGCCGCCGATACCGGATCCCCCTCCCCTTTGTCCACCGGGATGCTTTCGCCGGTGAGGGAGGCTTCGTTCACGGCGCTGGTCCCGGAGAGCACGGTCCCGTCCACCGGGACGCTTTCGCCGGGTCTCACGACGAAGACGTCGCCGATCTTGACCCGTTCGACCGGCACCGTGATCTCTTTCCCGTTCTCCAGAAGCACCGCCTTTTTCGGCGCGAGCTTCATGAGGCTTTTCAGGGCGTCTGTGGTCTTGCCCTTGGATCTGGCCTCCAGCATTTTCCCCACGGTGATCAGAGTCAGGATCATGGCCGCCGATTCAAAATAGAATTCCATCATATAGCGCGTGACGGCTTCCTGATCTCCCGCCGTCACGGCTCCGGTCATGGCGAAGAGGATATAGACGCTCCAGACAAAAGAAACCGAAGAGCCCATGGCCACGAGGGTATCCATATTCGGCGCGCCGTGCAGAAGGCTTTTGAAGCCGCTGATAAAGAACCTCTGGTTGATCACCATGATGATCGCGGCCAGGATCATCTCCGCAAGGCCCATGGCCACGTGGTTTTCGGCAAGCCAACCGGGAAGCGGCCAGCCCCACATCATGTGACCCATGGAAAGATACATCAGGACCAGAAGAAAGCCCACCGAGGCCAGAAGCCTTCTCAGAAGAGCCGGGGTCTCCCGGTCGGCGAGGGCGTCCTCTGAGGGAGTCGAAGAAGTCCTCGAAGCGGAGCTTTCTCCGCCCTTTGCCTTTGCCCCGTATCCCGCAGCCTCCACGGCCGCGATGATGCTCCGGTCGTCGGCACTTCCCTCCACGCCCATGGAATTGGTCAGAAGGCTTACCGCGCAGGAGGTCACTCCGGGCACCTTCCCGACGGCCTTTTCGATCCGCGCGCTGCAGGCGGCGCAGCTCATTCCCGTTACGTCAAACTGTCTCAATCTTCACCTCTTGAAATATCTTTTAACGCGTTTTTCGGCGCGCTTGATTTTCCGCGCCGTACGCTTTTCGTTCTTCTTTGCTTCTTTTCCGGCGATCTTCTGAAGGCGGCCGGAATACTTCTCGTCGCGCCTTGCCCGCTTTTCACCGCGGATCGCGATCTTCGCGGCCTCGGGCGCCTCCGAAAGGAGTGACGCGAGAAGACGGCCGTTTTTCCGCTCTTTCGACGCCTCCTCCCGCCAGAAGGCTTCTTTTCCGAAAAGGAGGTACTTACCGATGCCGGAAAGCACCGTGCCGCAGGAGACGCGGCTTTTCTCCCCCGTCAGTTTTCTGATCCTCCGGGCGTCCCTCTTTTTTCCCCGGGCCGCTTTTTTCAGGTGCTTTCGCTCGGTCTTCGACGAGGTCAGAAGACGGAGGATGCCGTACAAAACGGCGTCATTTCGCTCCCGGGAGCCGGTGCGGATCAGAAGATCGTTTTTGTCGCCGTACATGGTTTTCTCCTTATTTCAGAATTTCAGATCAATCGATACGCGTCACCGGATTGCCGGTGCGCGGAAGCGCTTTCCTTTCCGGCAGACCGTCCTCCCGCGCGGCGTATCCGAGAGCCAGTCCCGCCCAGACGCGCTCGTTTTCGCAAAGGCCCAGCGAAAAGAGATACGCGTTGATCTCCGGATCCCCGTTCAGCCATTTGAGCTGGTTGATATAGCAGCTTCCCAGATCCAGGGCGTTTGACGCGATCATCATGTTCTCGACGGCGGCCACGCAGTCGGCGACGGCGTTGCCGTAAT
>CACYBP010000303.1 GCA_902772625.1 Oscillospiraceae bacterium | reverse complement strand
GCATGAAACGTGAAAAGAACTCTCTTCCCGAAGAGGGAGGAGAGACGTGACGAAAAAATCGATCGGAGAGCTGCTCTTCGGCCTGAGAGGGGTGACCCTTCCGGAAGAGGACAAGCTCAGCGGGTTCTATAAGCGCATGCTGGCCGTGGCGTGGCCGGCGGCGTTGGAAGGAATGCTGGTCAGCCTGATGAATTCCTTCGACACCATGATGGTGGGAAAGATCGGGCCGGTGGCCATCGCGGCGGTGGGCCTGTGCGCCCAGCCGCGCATGATCCTTCTGCTTTTGGTGCAGGCGGTGTGCGTGGGCACCACCTCGGTGATCGCCAGACGGCGCGGCGAGGAAAGGCAGGACGCCGCGGTCTCCTGTCTGAAGCAGTCGCTGGCGCTGGTGACGGCGCTGGGGATCCTGATCACGGTGGCCGGGTATTTCCTGGCCGATCCCTTCCTGAGTCTGGCCGGGGCGAACGAAGAGACCCTGCCCGACGCCCGGATCTATTTCCGCATCGTCGCCGCGGCCTTTATGGCCAACTGCTGGAGCCTGTGCATCTGCGCCGCCCAGCGCGGCATCGGCAAGACCCGCATCACCATGATCACCAACATGATCGCGAACGTCGTCAACGTGACCCTGAACTACTGCCTGATCGGCGGACACTTCGGCTTCCCCGCCCTGGGGATCCGCGGAGCGGCCATCGCCACCGCCATCGGCACCTGCGTTTCCTGCGTCGTGGCCGTGACGGTGGTCCTGAAGCCCGGCGGATATCTGTCGCTTCCCAAAAGCGGAGGCCTCCGCTTTGACAAGGAGACCATGTCGGGCCTTATTAAGGTGGGAAGCGGCACCATCGCCGAGTCTGTTTTCCTCAGGATCGGCTTTCTGGTCAGCGGCCGCCTGGTGGCCGGGGTCAGCACCGCCGCTTACGTCAGCACCCAGATCGTCCAGCAGGTGTCCGGTCTTTCCTTCACCCTCGGCGACGGCGTCGCCTCGGCCTGTACCGCCCTGGTGGGGCGGAGTCTCGGCGCGAAGCGGAAGGATCACGCCATGGTCTACGTCAAGGTGTC
Organism: Oscillospiraceae bacterium; assembly: GCA_902772625.1. Lineage (GTDB taxonomy): Bacteria > Bacillota > Clostridia > Oscillospirales > QAMX01 > RUG11797. The sequence continues at coordinate 3,914 of CACYBP010000303.1, read as the reverse complement.
CGAAAAGATATCGCTCTTTATGTCGCTTCTCCTGATCGCCTTCATCTTCTTCCTGCGGGAGCCTTTGGCCAGACTCTTCACCGACGACCGGGAGATCCTGGCGGCCTCGGTCCTGTGCTTCACCGTGATCCTGGCGGCGATCATCCCGCAGAATCTCCGGGTGGTGCTTTCGGGGTGTCTGCGCGGCGCGGGCGACGTGAAATTCGTGGCGCTGGTGTCCCTCATCAGCGTGGGTATCCTCCGGCCCGCCCTGACCTGGCTTTTCTGCTATCCGCTCAACGACCTGTTCCCGGTGATGCAGTTCGGGGTACTGGGAAACTGGATCTCCTTCGGGATCGACGCCCTGGTGCGCTCGGTGATGCTGACCCACCGGGTGAACAAAGGCAAATGGCTGAATATCAAGCTTTGAAAGAAGCAAAAAGCCGCCGTCCGGCCGGACGGCGGCTTTTTCTGCCCGGATCAGTAATTGGAGGCCTTTAGGGAAAAATACCCCTGCGGGTAGGAACAGACCGGGCAGGTCTCCGGCGCGCTCTTGCCCACGTGAATATGCCCGCAGTTGCCGCACTGCCAGACGCTCTCCCCGGTTTTGGAGAAGACCAGACCGCCTTCGACGTTCTGAAGGAGGGCGCGGAAGCGGGCCTCGTGCTCCTTTTCGACGGCCGCGAGCTTTTCGTAGAGGGCGGCGACGGAGGGAAACCCCTCCTCCCGCGCGTCCTTCGCGAGAGCGGGGTAAAACGCGCTCCCGTCGGCGCATTCGCTTTCGGAGGAGAGCATAAGCGCCTCTTTCACGGCGGGGAGGGAGGCGTACAGGAGGGAATAGAGAAGCCGGGCGTGGGCCTTTTCGTTTTCGGCGGTCTCGCGAAAGAGCGAGGCGATCTGCTCGTACCCCGCCTCCTTCGCCTTTTCGGCGTAGAGAAGATAGCGCGTGTGGTTTTCAGCCTCCCGGGCGAAGGCGGCGCGCAGACCGGCCTCGGTCAGACTTCCGGCAAGATTCATGATGGGAACCCCTTTCCAAAAGAAAAATGGCGTGTTCCCGAAAGGGGAACACGCCACGTAGTATGCCAATCAGAGCGAATCGATATACCGGCAGGCTGAAAGCGCGGCGGTCGCGCCGTCGGCGATGGCGGTGGAAATCTGGCGGATCGATTTGGTGCGGCAGTCGCCGGCGGTGAAAAGCCCCGGCGTGGAGGTCAGGCAGCGCTCGTCGGAGGAGATATAGCCCACCTCGTCCAGCTCCGCCACATCGGCGAAGGCCCGGTTCTCGGGCTTCAGACCGATGGCCACGAAAAGCCCGTCCACCGGAAGCGTCTCTTTTTTGCCGGTGGCGGTCTCGGTGATCTCGATGCCGGAAAGGGAATCCTCGCCGAGAAGACCGGTGACCACCCGTCCCAGAAGGATCTCCACGTTGGGGAGGGAGGAAACCGCGTCCGCGAGCTTTTTCTCCCCGGTCAGGAAGTCCAGATTCTGCACGACGGTGACCTTCTCGCACAGATCGGCCAGCAGGATCGCCTCCTGCAGGGCTGAGTTGCCCCCGCCCACCATGGCGACCTTCTGTCCTTTATAAAAGGCACCGTCGCACACCGCGCAATAGGAGACTCCCGCCCCGACCAGCTCTTCCTCCCGGGGAAGCCCCAGGGTGCGGTGCGCGGCTCCGGTGGCCAGGATCACGGTCTTCGCCTCGTAGACGCCGGAATCGGTCTCCACGGTGAAGCGATCGCCCCGGGGAAGCACGCGCGTGACCTCCGCCAGCTCGAGGGACGCGCCCTGAGAAAGAGCCTGCTCCACCATGCCGTCGGCCAGGGCCGAGCCGCTGATCGTGGTGAAGCCGGGGTAGTTTTCGATCTTGGGGGAGAAGGTCATCTGTCCGCCGAAATTGGCCTTTTCCACGATCAGTACGCTTTTTTCGGCCCGGCGGGCGTAAATGGCGGCGGTCAGCCCCGCGGGGCCGGCGCCGACAATGAGAAGGTCATACATGCTGTCGTCTCCTTGCATACGGGTTTGATAGATCGGAAAGAAGAGAGCCGGAGGCCCTAAACTCGGTCTCCGGCTCCCCTGGGATCGCGTCAGGCGCGGGTCTCGATAAATTTCTTGATGTTGGAGAGGTTCTGGATCTTTTCGGCCTCGCCTCCGTCAAGGACCACCAGGGTCGGGGCGAGCCGGACGCCGTACTTCTCGGTCAGCTCGGGGTTTTCGTCGGCGTAGATCTTCTCGTAGGCGATGCCGGCCCGGTCGAGCAGGCTTCCCGCGGCCTTGCAGTTGGGGCAGGTGCGGGTGGCGAAGAGGTAGATCGCGCCGTCGGACGCGGCGGCGGGAGCTTCGGCGGCGGGAGCGGTCTCTTCCGCGGGAAGGCCGCTTCGCGGACCCGCGTGGGTCAGATGGGAATTCGGAATGTCGTACACGCGGCGATCCTTGTATTCCTGGCTCTTGCCGTCGTTCCAGTTCTGCACCGGGCGGTAGTAGCCGGTGATGCGGCTGTAGACCTCGGTGGGCTCGCCGCAGATCGGGCAGGTCTTCACCTCGCCGGCCAGATAGCCGTGGTTCTTGCAGACAGAGTAGGTCGGGGAGAGGGTGTAGTAGGGGAGCTTGTAGTTTTCGGCGATCTTGCGCACCAGGTTCTCGGCCGACTTCCAGTCGGGCATCTTCTCGCCCAGAAAGGCGTGGAAGACGGTGCCGGAGGTGTAGAGGGTCTGCAGCTCGTCCTGGATGTCCAGGGCCGAGAAGATATCCTCGGTGAAGCCCACCGGGAGGTGAGAGCTGTTGGTGTAGTAGGGGGTGCCGTTATCGTTGGCCGTGATGATGTCGGGATAGAGCTCCTTGTCGTGCTTGGCAAGACGGTAGGCGGTGGATTCGGCGGGGGAGGCCTCGAGGTTATAAAGATCGCCGTACTTCTCCTGGTAATCCGACAGGCGTTCGCGCATGTGGTTGAGCACGTCGATGGCGAAGCGCTGGGTCTCGACGTGGGTGAGATCCTTCCGGAGCCACTTGGCGTTGAGGCCGGCCTCGTTCATGCCCACGAGTCCGATGGTGGAGAAGTGGTTCTCGAAGGTGCCGAGATATCTCTTGGTGTAGGGATAGAGACCTTCGGCGAGAAGCTTGGTGATGGTGGTGCGCTTGACCTTCAGAGACCGGGCGGCCACGTCCATCACGTGATCCAGACGGCGGTAGAAGTCGGCTTCGTCCTTGGCGAGATAGGCGATGCGCGGCATGTTGATGGTGACCACGCCCACCGAGCCGGTGCTTTCGCCGCTTCCGAAGAAGCCGCCGGATTTCTTCCGGAGCTCCCGGAGGTCAAGACGCAGACGGCAGCACATGCTGCGGATGTCGCTGGGCTCCATGTCGCTGTTGATATAGTTGGAGAAATACGGCGTGCCGTACTTCGAGGTCATCTCGAACAGCAGCTTGTTGTTCTCGGTCTCGGACCAGTCGAAGTCCTTGGTGATGGAATAGGTGGGGATCGGATACTGGAAGCCGCGGCCGTTGGCGTCGCCGGCGATCATGGTCTCGATGAACGCGCGGTTGACCATGTCCATCTCGGCCTTGCAGTCCTTGTACTTGAAGGGCATCTCCTTGCCGCCGACGATGGCGTTCAGCTCGGCCAGATCGTTGGGCACGGTCCAGTCCAGCGTGATGTTGGAGAAGGGCGACTGGGTGCCCCAGCGGGACGGCGTGTTGACGCCGTAGATGAACGACTGGACGCACTGCTTGACTTCCTTCTGCGTGAGGTTGTCGACCTTGACGAACGGCGCAAGGTAGGTATCGAACGAGGAGAACGCCTGCGCGCCCGCCCATTCGTTCTGCATGATACCGATGAAGTTGACCATCTGGTTGCACAGTGTGGAAAGGTGCTTCGCTGGAGCCGAGCTGATCTTTCCGTCAACTCCGGCAAGCCCTTCACGGATCATCTGCTTGAGGCT
>CACYBP010000302.1 GCA_902772625.1 Oscillospiraceae bacterium | reverse complement strand
GGCAACGGCGCGGCCGACGGCGCCGAGATCGATATCATGGAAAGCTTCGATATCTACTCGGGCGGCGTCAACCACGCCATCCACTGGGACGGCTACAACGAATATCACAAGAGCGCGACGCAGGCGGTCTACGATCCCGCTTTTTACGAAGGCTATCACCTCTTCGCCCTGGAGTGGACCGACGAGGAGTATATCTTCTATATCGACGGGAAAGAAACCTGGCGTACCTCCTCCCCCGGCATGTGTGAAAACGCACTCTATCTGAAGCTGACCACCGAATTCGGAAGCTGGGCCGCGCCTCTGATCAAGGAGCAGTACCCGGACGAATTTCTGGTGGATTACGTCAGGGTCTATAAGCTCGCAGAATAAGCGCCTCCCGCCGGAGGCACGCCGCGTTCTCCGGGTTTTCCGCTGTTTTCCCCGTTTTTCCCCCTCTTTTCCGGCGGCGGGAGGACAGTTTTCTTTCCGTGTTTTTTTTCACGCTACCCCCTTTCTTTTTTCGGGGAAGTGTGGTAAAATAGCCGACAAGAAAGATTTGCTCCCGCGCCGGGGCCCCTTTTCCGGAAACCTCTCCGTCTTTCCTCCGGAAGATCCCCGCGGGAAAGAAGAACGGCGTACAAGCGGCCGGAAGGGCCAAAGAAAGGAAGCGCCCCGGATGGGGTCGGTTTTGAGATGAATATAGCCTTGATCGCTCACGATAAGAAAAAAGAACTGATGGTGCAGTTCTGCATCGCCTACTGCGGCATCCTTTCTTCCCATACCCTCTGCGCCACCGGGACCACCGGCAAGCTGGTGTCCGAAGCCACGGGCCTTCCGGTGATCCGGTTCCTGTCGGGGACCCAGGGCGGCGACCAGCAGATCAGCGCCCGCATCGGCTACAACGAGATCGACCTGGTCTTATTCTTCCGGGATCCGGTGACCGCCGGTGAGAGAGAACCCGATCTCGCGCCGCTTCTGAAGCTCTGCGACATTTATAACATCCCCGTCGCCACCAACGTCGCCACGGCGGAGGTCCTGATCCAGGGGCTGGCCAGAGGCGATCTCGGCTGGCGCGACATCGTGAACCCCAAAAAAGGGACCATTCTGTAACTTCCCGGTGCTTTCCGGACTCCCCTGCGGAAAAGCGTTTCCGCAGGGGCTTTTTTGCGGAGCCGGGGCGTGAAAAAAGCGCCGAAAGCGCCTTCGCGCGTCTTGCAAATTCCCCGCGGTATTGCTATAATATACTATCATACGCTCCGGTCCCCGGTTCGGGGAACGCGTTTCCCGGGGCGGAAACCGAAGGACGGGAGGGACCGGAGGATGGCGAAGATCGTGGCCGTGGCCAACCAGAAGGGCGGCGTCGGCAAAAGCACCACCGCGGTCAACCTCTCGGCCGTACTGAACGCCCGGGGCGCGAAGACCCTCCTGATCGATCTGGATCCCCAATCCAACGCCTCCACCGGCTACGGCATCCCGCGCGCCTCCCGCCAGTCTTCGCTTTACGACGCCATGGTGGGATCGACCTCCGCCCGGGATCTGATCCGGCACACCCCCTTCGGCGACTGCATCCCCGCCAACGTGGGACTGGCCGGGGTGAACCTGGAGCTGGCCGGCGAGGACGACCGGGCCTACCGTCTGCGCAAGGTGGCCGCGCCTCTGCGCGAAAGCTACGAATTTATCATCATCGACTGTCCCCCCTCGCTTGAGCTTCTGACCGTAAACGCCCTGTGCGCCGCCGATTCGGTGCTGGTGCCCCTGCAGTGCGAATACTACGCTCTGGAGGGCCTGGGAGAGCTGGTCTCCACCATCCGCATGGTCCGCAGAGGCCTGAACGACCGGCTGGAGATCGAGGGGATCCTTTTCACCATGTTCGACAGCCGCACCCGCCTGGCCTTACAGGTGGTGGGCGAGGTGAAAAAGCATTTCCCGGACAAGGTCTACAAGACCGCCATCGCGCGCAACGTGCGCCTGAGCGAGGCGCCCAGCCACGGGAAGCCCGTGATCTACTACGACCGGTTCTCCAAAGGAGCCGACAATTATCAGCGGCTTGCCGACGAGTTTCTTTCGCGAAACGGCTGGCAGCCCCCAAGGAAAGGGCAATAGGGATACGATATGGCCGACAGGAAACCCCGCGGACTGGGAAGCAGTCTTGACGATATTCTGGGCATCTCCTACGGGAAGGAGGAGTCCGCCGGACACGCCGTGTCCGGAATCCGCCTCTCCCGGATCGAGCCCAACCGCACTCAGCCGCGCAAGGCCTTTGACGAGGAGAGTCTGGAGGCTCTTGCCGAAAGCATCCGCCAAAACGGCGTGATCACCCCCATCGCCCTCCGGAAGACCGGAGAAGACCGGTATGTGATCATCGCGGGCGAGCGGCGCTGGCGCGCCGCCAAAAGAGCCGGACTCACCGAGATCCCGGCGGTGATCCTGGACGCCGACGGAGAAAAGGCCGCGGTGATGGCCCTGGCCGAAAACCTGCAGCGGGAGGATCTGAACCCGGTGGAGGAGGCCGAGGGCATCCGCGCCCTGGTGGAAAGCTTCTCCCTGACCCAGGAAGAATGCGCCGCGCGGGTGGGAAGATCCCGTCCGGCGGTGACCAACGCCCTGCGCCTGCTCTCGCTGGAGGAGGAGATCCTGGAATTCCTGCGCACCGGAGTCCTTTCGGGCGGACACGGCCGCGCTCTTCTCACCCTTCCCGCGGGGAAGGAGCGGATCGCCCTGGCAAAGGAGGCCGCGGAGGGCGCCTGGAGCGTCCGGCGGCTGGAGGACGAGGCGAAGCGCCGCCTGAACAGAAAGCCCCCGAAGGAGGAAGACCGGGCGGGCTTCGATTACGCCGCCGAGCTTTCCGAAAGGCTGACCAGAAGCTTCGGCCGGGGCGTGCGGATCGTGCCCGGAAAGAAAAAGGGAAAGCTCGAGCTGGAATACTACGGCAACGAGGATCTGGAGGCGCTCATTTCCCGCCTGAAGGCGCTGGAAAACGGCTGAGGGAAGGCTTACGCCCTCCCGGAAAAGCGTTCTTACGTTAATTCATATATAAAAATACGAAAGACAGGAAGAGATCGACATGCTGGATATCAAGATCATCAAGGACGATCCCGAACGGGTCAAGGCGCTCCTGAAGGCGAAGGAAGTCGACTGCGACGAACAGGTCGATAAGATCCTCGCGCTGGACGCGCGCCGGAGAGAGCTGATCGTCTCCACCGACGCCAAAAAGGCCGAGCAGAACAAGGTCTCCAAAGAGATCCCGAAGCTCAAAAAGGCCGGCGAGGACGTCGCCCCCATCTTCGCGAAGATGACCGAGCTGAAAAACGAGATCGCCGAAAACGACGAGCTTCTGCGCGCGGTGGAAAGCGAATACCGTACCGCCATGCTCTCGCTTCCCAATCTGCCCGATCCCGATCTCAAGCCGGGCGGGAAAGAAAACAACGAGCCCCTGCGCTACTACGGCGAGCCCCACGTCTTCGATTTCGAGCCCAAGCACCACGTGGATCTGTGCACCGATCTGGGCCTGATCGACTACGAGCGCGGGGCCAAGCTTGCGGGCACCGGCTTCTGGATCTACAAGGGCATGGGCGCGAGACTGGAATGGGCATTACTCAACTATTTCATGGAATGCCATCTTGCCGACGGGTACGAGATGGTGATGCTTCCCCATATGCTGGAGTACGCCTGCGGCGAGACCGCGGGACAATTCCCCAAGTTCGCCGACGAGGTCTATAAGATCGAAAACCCCACCGACGAGCGGATGCATTTCATGCTTCCCACCGCCGAGACGGCTCTGGCCTCGCTTTACCGGGGCGAGATCCTCGCCGAAAAAGATCTTCCGCGGAAGTTCTTCGCCTACACCCCCTGCTTCCGCCGGGAGGCCGGCTCCCACCGCGCCGACGAGCGCGGCATGGTGCGCGGCCATCAGTTCAACAAGATCGAAATGTTCCAGTACACCCTTCCCGAAGCCTCCGACGAGGCCTTCGAGGAATTAGTGACCAAGGCCGAAAACCTGGTGAAGGGCCTCGGCTTCCACTTCCGCACCGTGAAGCTCGCGGCGGGCGACTGCTCGGCCTCCATGGCGCGCACCTACGACATCGAGATCCAGATC
>CACYBP010000301.1 GCA_902772625.1 Oscillospiraceae bacterium | reverse complement strand
CTGCATTTCACCGGCGACTTCCACGCCATCGGCGCGGCCAACAACCTGCTGGCCGCCATGCTGGACAACCACATCCAGCAGGGCAACTCCCTCGGTATCGACGTGCGCAAGATCACCTGGAAGAGATGCGTCGATATGAACGACCGCCAGCTCCGCTTCCTGGTGGACGGACTGGGCGGCAAGACCAACGGCGTCCCGCGCGAGGACGGCTTTGATATCACCGTCGCCTCGGAGATCATGGCGGTGTTCTGCCTTTCCTCCTCCATCACCGATCTGAAGGAGCGCCTCTCCCGCATCATCGTGGGCTATACTTACGACGACAAGCCGGTCACCGCCGGCGATCTGAAGGCCGTCGGCGCCATGGCCGCCCTGCTCAAGGACGCCCTGAAGCCGAACCTCGTGCAGACGCTGGAGGGGACTCCCGCCTTCGTGCACGGCGGCCCCTTCGCCAACATCGCCCATGGCTGCAACTCGGTGATCGCCACCAGAATGGCCCTGAAAATGGGGGATTACACCGTCACCGAGGCCGGCTTCGGCGCCGATCTCGGCGCGGAGAAGTTCCTGGATATCAAGTGCCGGATGGCGGGACTCGTGCCCGACGCGGTGTGCGTGGTGGCCACGATCCGCGCGCTGAAAATGCACGGCGGTCTGGACAAGAAGTCCCTGGGCACCGAGGATCTTCAGGCGCTGGAAAGAGGCATCCCGAACCTTCTGCGCCATGTCTCCAACATCAAGAACGTCTATAAGCTGCCCTGCGTGGTGGCGGTCAACCGTTTCCCCACCGATACCGACAAAGAGGTCGATTTCATCATCGAAAAGTGCCGCGCCCTGGGTGTCAACGTGGTCCTGTCCACCGTCTGGGCCGAAGGCGGCAAGGGCGGCGAGGCGCTCGCGCGCGAGGTCGTCAGACTCTGCGAGGAGGAGAAGGGCGATTTCACCTACTCCTATGAGCTGGAGGGCACTCTGGAAGACAAGATCGAGGCCGTGGTGAAAAAGGTCTACGGCGGCAAGGGGATTCAGATCCTGCCCGCCGCGAAGAAACAGCTGGATCAGCTGGCGGCTCTGGGCTTCTCGGGGCTTCCGGTCTGCATCGCCAAGACCCAGTACAGCTTCTCGGACGATCCCGCCAAGCTCGGCGCGCCGGAGGACTTCACCGTCACGGTGAAGAACGTGAAGGTTTCGGCGGGCGCCGGCTTCGTGGTGGTCCTCACCGGCGACATCCTGACCATGCCGGGGCTTCCCAAGTCCCCGGCGGCGGAACGCATCGACGTGGACGAAAACGGCAAAATCACGGGACTCTTCTGATCCTGCGCCTTCATCAGAGCCGCCGGGTCTTTCCAAAAGCAAAAAACGCGCTCCGGAGGTAAATCCTCCGGAGCGCGTTTTTTTGCTTTGCGGCGGCCCGCTCAGCGGGTCAGGCGGGACATATCGTCCGATTCGCCCAGCACCGTGATCCGCTCTCCCGCGCGGAAAACGTGGTCGGGACCCGGCATGGGGATCAGCTCGCCGTCGATCGTGACGGCCAGAACGTTGACCTTGTATTTCCGCCGGACGTTCAGGGCGGTAATGCTCTTTCCCACCCAGGAGGAGGGCACCGGCACCTCGTAGATGGCGTAGGTGTCGGTCAGTTCTATGTAATCGAATACGTTTTTGGCGTCGTGGCGCACGGCGGTCTTGACGGCCATCTCTTTTTCGGGGTAAACCACCTCGTCGGCGCCGGCCTGCAGAAGAAACTTTTCGTGATGCTCGCTGCCGATCTTGGCGACGACGTGCTTCGCGCCCAGGGCCTTGAGCTGATAGGTGATCTCCAGACAGGTCGCCAGATCGTCGCCGATGGCGACGTAGCAGAGATCGAATCCGTCCAGACCGAAGGAACGGAGCGCCGCGGCCTTGGTGCAGTCGGCGATCTGCGCGTCGGCAAAAAGCGGCGCGATCTCGTTGATCCTGTCGGCGTCCCGGTCGACCACCATCACCTCGTTGCCGAGCTCGGTAAGCTTTCTCGCCAGATGGTATCCGAACCGGCCCATGCCGATCACAAGTATGGATTTCATAAGTACCTCCTGAAGAAGGGCCTGGTCAGCCGATCATGATTTTTTCCACCGGGCGTTCCGCCGCGGGGGTTTCCTTCGCGTCGGCGAAGGCAAGGGCAAGGGACAGGCCGCCGATCCGGCCGAAATACATCAAAAGGATCAGAACGATCCGGGAGACCGCCGTGTATCCCGCGAGCTCGCCCACCGAAAGGCCCACGGTGGCCGCGGCCGAGATCGCGTGGAAGAAGAGCTCTCCGAGCGGCGCCTTTTCAAGCACCGAAAGCAGGAATACCGAGGAGAGCACCGCCAGAAGATAGAGCGAAACGATGGAGGAGGCGGTGCGCAGGGAATCCTCCTCCAGACTGCGCTTTCCGGCCGAAATGCTCTTCCGGCGGCGCAGGGTGGACGCCACCCCGAGGACCAGCACCAGAACGGTGGTGGTTTTCACGCCGCCCGCGGTGGAGCCGGGGTTCCCGCCGATGAACATCAGAAGGCATTCCAGAAGGAACCCGCCGCCCGAAAGCTTCTGAAGGGGGAGAGAGTTGAATCCCGCCGTGCGCGGCGAGACCGCGAGAAAGAAGGCGGAGAGCAGCGCGTTCCCGAAGGGCATATCGGCGAAAAGCCCGCTCCGCTCGGAGATCAGGAAGAGCGCCGTGGGGATCACCGTCAGGACCGCCATCGAAAAGAACACGAGCCTTGAGTGAAGCGAATACTTCGAAAAACGGAATCCGTTTTCCCACACGTCGCGCCACACCACGAAGCCCGCCCCGCCCACGAGGATCAGGAAGGAGAGGGTGAGAAGCACCAGCGGGTCGTCCGAAAAGGGAACCATGGAGGAGAAGGCCCCCTGATGGCCCATCAGATCGAACCCCGCGTTGCAGAAGGCCGAGATCGCGTGAAACACCGCAAACCAGATCCCCTGTCCCCATCCGAACCGGGGCACGAAGCGCAGGGCAAGAAGCAGCGCGCCGCTTCCCTCGAAAAGCAGGGTTCCGAGGATGACTCTTTTCAGAAGGGGACGCATCCCGGCAAAATCCATCGCGCCTACCGAGCGCAGAAGGAGCTGCCGCCGGGCGAGGCCCAGCCGGTTCCCGAAGGCCAGGGAAAACAGAATGATCACGGTCATGAAGCCGAGCCCGCCGATCTGGATCAGAACGAGGATCACGATCTGCCCGAAAAGCGACCAGCTCTGGAAGGTGTCTCTGACGATGAGACCGGTCACACAGGTGGCGCTGGCGCCGGTGAAGAGCGCGTCGAGAAAAGGCGCGCCGTGTCCGTCGGCGGAGGCGAAGGGAAGCATCAGAAGAAGCGTGCCCACGAGGATCAGAATGAGAAAGCTCAGGGCGATGGCGCGCGGCGCGCTTTGGACCGGCTTCGGTTTTCCCTTCATAAAGACGCCCCTCCCGTGCATTTTTTCTCATTTTAGCACAAACAGAGGCACAATTCAAGAAGCAGGGCCGCCTCTTTCGGAGAAAAGAGGCGGCCCCCGGAAAAAACGGCGCAGGATTCACAAAAACGCCCGCAGATCCCGCACCATGGCCTCCTCCAGATCGGAAAGCCTTCGCGCGATGGCACGGGAATCGGCGTCGGCGGCCTGATAGCGGTTCAGGTAACGGTTCAGCGACTTCACGCCCATATTCCCGCCGTCGGTCAGAAGATCGGCCACGGCTGCGTCGTCGCTCCCCGCCGCCAGGCGCAGCTCAGTCTTCATCCGGGAGGAAAACGCGGCCACCGGGTGCGGGTTCTTTTCCTCGTCTCCGAACCGGCGGAGCGCGTCGTCGATCTCGTCTCCCAGGACCTCGTGAGACCGGCGCGCTCTCTGAAGAACCGGCGAGATCTCGGGGGAAGGCTTTTTCTCCAATACGCCGTCCAGGGCCGAAAGCCCCATCCGGACGCCCGCGCTGCATTCGCGCAGGAGCTTGATGGTATCTTCGTGGATCAGGTTGCTCCCTCCTTTCTTCAACCGTAGTTTCTCTTTTTCCGGAAAAAGTATGCGAAAAAAGAGATGAAGCTCTCTTGCATCCGGCTTTTCCCTGTGGCATAATAAAGGCGGGAACGGCAAGGAGGTGTCTTTATGCCCTTTTTTGATTCTCTGGAGCATCTTCCGGAGGCGGTGGAAAACCGCAGAAAGCTCCGGTTCCGCGACGGGAGATTCCGCATCCTGACCTTTTCGGACCTGCACGGCGTGGTGGATTTCGACCGGCGGCTGACCCGCGATATCGGGGCGATCCTGGACCGGGCGAAGCCTGATCTGGTGCTTCTGCTCGGCGATATCGTCTGGCGCGACGCGGCCGAAAGCCCCGAAACCCTGCGCGCCTTCCTTACCGAGGTGGTGGGGGAGATGGAAAAACGCGGGATCCTCTGGGCGCACGTCTTCGGCAACCATGACGCCGAACGCGGGTATCCGGTCTCCGAACAGCAGAAGGTCTATGAGGAATTTCCTCTCTGCCTGACCAAAAGGGGACCCGAGCGGGTGCAGGGAACCGGGAATTATCTTCTGCCGGTCTACGGCGAACAGGACGATAAGATCAGATACGCGATCTGGAACATGGACAGCCACCGGGGCGTCGGCGGATTTCTCGCCGAATGCGGCCTCCCTCCCGACGAGAAGCTTGCCAGACTTCCCGATCCGCTCTACGTTTCCCAGGGGTACGACGCGGTCCGGTTCGAGCAGATCGCCTGGTACTGGAACCTGTCTGAAGAACTGGAGGAGAGGGAGGGCGGCAAGGTGCCCGGCCTTCTCACCATGCATATGCCCTGCCCGGAGTACGTCCTGCCCTATAAAAACGTGGCGGAGACCCGTTACAAGGGCCTCCGGCGGGAGCATATCGGCTCCGGCCCGGTGAATTCCGGCCTCTATTCAGCCCTGGTGCAGAGGGGCGACGTGAAGACCATCGTGGTCGGACACGACCACATCAACGATTACGAGGGGGATTACCTCGGCATCAAAATGACCTACGACGCGGGGATCAACTACGACTGCTACTGCGACGACGACATGCGCGGCGGCCGGATCGTGGACGTGTACGAAAAGGATCCCTGGAACGTGGAGACGTACATGATCCGCGCGGCGGATTGCGTGGAGGATTACCCCGGGGAAGAAATCCGCCGGGGCAAAAAATAGGGCGTCCCGTCCCGCCGGGAAAGGCCTTGCCTTTTCCGGGCGAGACTCTTGTCTGACAGTTTGAAAGGAGCGATTCTGATGAAAAGATTGATTCGCACGGCCGCGCTGGTTCTCTCTCTCCTTCTTTTGCTGCCCTTCCTGCCGGCGCTCCCCGCCGAGGCGGCGGTCAGCGGAAACTGGGAGTATGTGATCGAGGACGGAGAAGCGACCGTCACCTATTATCGGGGCACCGGCACGTCGGTAACGGTCCCCTCAAAACTCGGCGGCGCTCCCGTGACCGAAATCGGCGAGTATGCCTTTACCGGCGCGGAAGCCCTGACCGCGGTAACCATCCCCGCCAGCGTCGAGACCGTCGGATCCGCTGCATTTGAGGGACTTGATAAGCTGAAGACCGTCAAGCTTTCGGTCGGCCTTGAGGAAATCGGGGAAAGCGCCTTCAGAAATTGCCCGGCCCTTTCCTCCATCACCCTGCCCGAAGGCCTTCTCGAGATCGGGGAGGAGGCGTTTGCCGCCACCGGTCTCACCGCGGTCACCCTGCCCAAGAGCCTGAAAACGCTGGGGGACAATCCCTTCGCCCTCTGCGAAAAGATCAAATCCTTCACCGTGACTTCGGGCAACGCGTATTTTGTCGCCAAATCCGGCGTGCTCTTCACGAAGGACGCCAAAACGCTGGTGGCTTATCCCCAGGGCGCGGCGGCGACGAACTACGCGATCCCCTCGGGCACCGTCACCGTGGGGTGCGAGGCCTTCTCCGGCGCCGGAAAGCTGACCTCGGTCACCATTCCCGCCTCGGTCAAGACCATCAGGAGCTTCGCCTTCTCTGAATGCTACGGACTCACCGGCGTCACTCTGCCCTCCGGGCTTCTGACGCTGGGCAGCTACGCTTTTGCGTACGACGACAAGATAACGGCGCTTTTCATTCCCTCCTCGGTCACCTCCATCGGAAACGGGGTCGGAGCCGCCAGCGGCATCACCGCCTTCACGGTGGCGTCGGGGAGCACGGCCTATTCGTCCGAGGACGGCGTGCTCTATAACAAGGCGAAGACCAAGATCATCTCTTATCCGGGAGGAAAGACGGCGACCTCCTTCACCGCCGCGTCCACAGTGACCGCCACGGAGGATTACGCCTTCACCGGTGCCTTGTATCTGACAAAGGTATCCCTGCCCGGTCTGAAGACCATGGGAGAGGAGACCTTCTCCACCTGCGCCGCGCTGCAAAGCTTCACCTTCCCCTCCGGGCTGACCAAGATTCCGGAAGGTGCCTTTGAGTTCTGCGGTTCGCTCAAATCGATCACCATCCCGTCCCAGATCACCTCGATCGGCGGATGGGCCTTCTTCGGATGCGACCAGCTTACGCAGGTGACGGTCCCCGCCACGGTGAAGACCGTCGGGGAAGGCGCCTTCGCCTACTGCGCCGACGATCTCGTGATCCGCTGTACCTCGAATTCCGCGGCGCACATGTACGCGAAGAGCGAGGGGATCTCCTTCATTCTGACCGACGTCGCAAAGCCCACGATTACCACCCAGCCCCAGAACAAGACGGTTTCCGCGGGGAGCAGCGCGACCTTCAAAGTCGTCGCCGCCGGCACGGGCCTTACTTACCAGTGGCAGTATAAATCGGCCTCGGCCACTACGTGGAAAAACTGGTCGGGCAAGACTTCTTCCAGCGTCACGGTCACGGCTTCCTCGACGAATAACGGGTGCCAGTACCGCTGCATCGTGAAAAACGACGGGGGAAGCGTGACGTCAAGCGCGGCCAAACTGACGCTCAGCGCGTCGAAGCCGGTGATCACCGCCCAGCCGAAGAGCCAGACCGTCGCCACCGGATCGTCCGTGACCTTCAAGGTGACCGCCGCCGGCACCGGCCTCACTTACCAGTGGCAGTATAAATCGGCCTCGGCCACCGCGTGGAAAAACTGGTCGGGCAAGACTTCTTCCAGCGTCACGGTCACGGCCACCTCCACCAACAACGGATGCCAGTACCGGTGCGTCGTGAAGAACGCGGCGGGAAGCACCTATTCCTCGGCGGCGAAGCTCACGGCGATGG
>CACYBP010000300.1 GCA_902772625.1 Oscillospiraceae bacterium | reverse complement strand
TGGCTTTACGACGACGCCGCGAAGATCGACGTGGAGAACCTGATCGACTGGCACGACCATCACGTGATCCTGAAGGCGGCCTTCCCCACGTCGGTGCACGCGAACGTCGCCTCCTACGACGTGCAGTTCGGCAACGTCGAGCGTCCCACCCACGAGAACACCTCCTGGGACGCGGCGAAGTTCGAGGTCTGCGCCCACAAATGGGCCGATATCTCCGACGCGGGCTACGGCCTTTCGATCCTGAACGATTCAAAATACGGCCACAACGCCGAAGGCTCCACCCTGAAGATCACCCTTCTGAAGTGCGGCACCTATCCGAACCCCGAGGCCGATCAGGGCACGCACGAGTTCACCTACTCGATCTACCCCCACGCGGGGACCTGGCGGGAAGGCGACACGGTGCGCGAGGCCTATCTCCTCAACGAGCCGATCCGCGCCTTTGAGACCGCGGGCGGCGACGGGACCCTCCCCGACGAATTCTCCTTCCTCTCCTCCGACCGGAAGAACGTCCTCGTCGAGACCGCGAAGAAGGCCTACGATTCGGACGACGTGATCTTCCGCGCCTACGAGTGCGAAAACCGCCGCACCGAGACCGTCTTCACCCCGGGCTTTGCCGTGAAGAAGGCCTTCCTCTGCGACATGCTGGAAAATGAGGAACGCGAGCTTCCGCTTGAAGACGGCGGGCTCCGCTACGAGATGGGGAATTACGAGATCGCCACCTTCAAGCTCGTAAGGGCCTGAGTTTTCCGAAAGCGAGGCAGCGCCATGAGAGCTTACGCGGAATCCGGTTTTTACGTTCTCTATCTGGTCTTTATGATCGGAGCCGGCTGTCACCTTCTCCTCAGCCCCGCGAAGCGGGAAAAAAGCGCCCTTTTCGGCGCGGCCTGCGTCCTTCTGGGCGTCGGCGACGCGTTCCATCTGATCCCGAGAGCCGTGGGACTTTTCGAAGGAACGCTGGATCATCCCGGCGCGGCTCTCGCCTGCTGGCTTGGGATCGGGAAGCTTGTCACCTCGATCACTATGACCGGCTTTTACGTCCTTCTCTGGTATTTTCTCTTCCGCCGCTCCGGCGCGAAGAGAAGCGCCGCAGGCGACGGCGCCGTGTGGGTCCTGACCCTTGCGCGGGTCGTGCTCTGCGCCCTTCCCGGGAACGGGTGGCTGCAAAACGCCTCCTCCCTTTTCTGGGGAACGCTGCGGAATATCCCCTTCATCCTCCTGGGGGTCCTGGTGCTCCTCGCCGCCTTCCGGACGATACGGGCCGTGAAAAGCTTCCGGCTTCTGTGGCTTGCGATCCTTCTGTCCTTCGCCTTCTATCTCCCGGTGGTGTTCTTTGCGGCGGAGGTCTCCTGGGTCGGGATGCTGATGCTTCCGAAGACCCTGATGTACGCCTGGATCGCCCTGATGGGCCTTTCCGACAGCCGGGAGAAGATCTGAATCTCCTCCGACACCCATAAACACAGCGAAGGAGCGGGCGTATTTCGCCCGCTCCTTTTTTCTTCTCCCGCCGCCGCAGTCCGGAGCCGGTTTTCCGGGACAAAAGCAGCTCCGCCCTTCCCCGCAGAATTGTCCTTGACTTTCCCCTTTCCCTCTGCGATAATAGAGAAAAAAAGAAAGGAATTATTACCCTATGAAAACGATCCCCTTCGGCGCCACCGGCGAAAAGGTGCCGGCCGTGGCGCTGGGCTGCATGCGCCTGACCCGCCTTTCGGACGAGGAGGCCAAAACCTACGTACGCACCGCCCTGGAGCTCGGGCTGAATTTCTTCGATCACGCCGATATTTACGGCGGCGGCGAAAGCGAAGCGATCTTCGGCCGCGCCATCCGCGGCATTCCCCGGGAAAAGCTTCTGATCCAGTCGAAATGCGGCATCGTCCCGGGCAAGCGCTATGACTTTTCCAAGGAGCACATTCTGGAGGCCGTGGACGGAAGCCTTTCCCGGCTCGGCGTGGACTATCTCGACTCGCTTCTTCTCCACCGCCCCGACGCCCTGATGGAGCCCGAGGAGGTGGCCGAAGCCTTCTCCGCCCTTCTGGAGAGCGGCAAGGTGCGCCATTTCGGCGTTTCCAACCAGAATCCCGCCCAGATGGAGCTTCTGGAAAAGTATCTCCCGGTGCCCATCGTGGCCGACCAGCTGCAGCTTTCCCTGACCAACGCCACCATGATCTCCCAGGGCATGGAGGTCAACATGGTCACCTCGGGCGCCGTGGCCCGGGACGGATACGTTCTGGATTACTGCCGCCTCCACAACATCACCATCCAGCCCTGGTCCCCCTTCCAGTACGGCATGTTTGAGGGCGTCTTCCTCGGAAACGAGAAGTTCCCCGCCCTGAACGCGGCCATCGATTCTCTCGCCCGAAAGTACGGTGTCACCCCCGTGACGGTCACGGTGGCCTGGCTCCTGCGCCATCCCGCGAAGTTCCAGCCCATCATCGGCTCCATGAACCTCGGCCGCATCAAAGAGGCCGCGGCCGCTGCGGAGCTTACCCTCACCCGCCAGGAGTGGTACGATCTCTATCTCGCCGCGGGCAACATCCTTCCCTGAACCGATCGCGATCCCAGGAAAACGCCGGGGCGGCCTTTCGACCGTCCCGGCTTCTTATTCTCTTATCTTCTCAATCCGCCAGGGTCCCCATGGGATCCCAGGCCTCCAGAACGATGGGCTCGGCCTTGGCCAGCGCGGCCTTTTCGCCGAGGTATTCCTCCTCCACCGCCGCCTGATAGACGAACCGGTCGAACCAGCTGTCAGAGGCGACGTAGTAGCCCTTTTCGCCCGACTTTTCGCCCCAGCTGTTTTCCACCTTCCAGCGGACCGGTTTTCCGTCCACCAGATCCACGCCGGTGAGGCACATGGCGTGATTCATGGCCGAATAGCCGTAATCCAGCCCCTCGGCCTTGGTCAGCGCGAGATCCAGCCCGGTGGTCAGCTCCAGATCGAAGCTCCGGTCGTTCCAGAAGCCGCGGTTTCTTTCGGCGTACTTGCCGCAGTCGCTGCCGAACCAGACGACCTTGCCGTCCTTCAGCTGATTGAGGATGGCCTCTTTGAATTCGTCCATGGCGAGATTCAGATGCACCACCGGCTTGCCGCCCACGATGTTGCCGAGGTGGCGGATGGTGTAGGTCTTGCCGAACTCCTTGTCGGCGGTGGGGGCGTTGATGATGCTGACCGTCTTTTCCAGAAGATCGCCCACGTACTTTTCGGCGAAGGAGAGCGGGGTCATGCCGCGCTCGACGTGATACGCCCCGTCCTTGTCGGCGTATTCGAAATCAAAGGTCTTCGGCGGCTCGGTGTAGCAGCTTACAAGGAAGGAATAGACCTTGGCGAGCATCTTTTCCTTTTCGGCCTCAAGCGCCTCTTCGCTTCTGCCGGAGCGTGCCATGTTCCGAAGGATCGCGGCGCACTTTTTCAGGTTCTGGTTCAGAACGGCGTTCATGGAGCCGGTGTGGGAGGACTGATAGGTCTCGTTATAGATATCCTTGGGAACGACGCCGTATTTCCGGACGATGTTGGAAAACATCTCCCACTGGCCGCCGTCGTGCACGCCGGTGGCCAGGATGAAGGCCACGTTCCGCTCGTCGGTGGGCTCCCCGGCGGTCTCCAGGATGCTCTCCAGGAAGTAGTTGGCCCGCTCGAATTTGTCCCAGAAGGCGAGGTAGCTCTGGGAAAGCTCGAAGCTTTCCAGATTCAGGCGGTTCGCGATCCTTTCGCGCAGCACGTTGGTGGCGGCGAACAGCCAGCAGCGGCCGCTTCTCTCCTGATTGGCGGCGGGCAGAGTCTTGATATCGATGGAGAAGGTGTGCTTCATGCCGAAGGATTCCTCCGGGGCGAAGGACGCCTCGGCCACGTCGGCGCGGGCGAAGGCGCGGGAGGCCAGCTGTCTTTCCCGGTCCGCGCGGTATCCCGCGGCGTATCCGGCCAGAAGCTCGGGGGTCAGGGGTTTCTTCATAAGCAATGCTCCTTTCGCGTGTTTCATTCGATACTACAATCCTACCACTTTCCGACCCGATTTGCAATCGTTTCGGCCGTTTCTTTTTCCCGGAAAACGCGGGGCGGTCCTCCCGGAGGACCGCCCCGCGCGTATTCTCTTCGGCCTTTACCCGGCGCTCCCGGTCTCCTTCCCGAACTCCTCCAGAAAGCTTTCCAGAAACGCGTGCCTTTCTTCCGCCATGCGTTTTGCCTCCGGGGTATTCATCTCCTCCTTCAGGAGCAGGAGCTTTTCGTGAAAATGCTCCAGAGACGACCGGAGCGGTCTCCGGTTTTTCCCGCCGTAGGCAAAGGTCCGGGCGATCCCCACGGCGCCGATGGCGTCCAGCCGGTCGGCGTCCTGAACGATCCTTCCTTCCAGCGTATCCGGACGTTTCCCCCGGTTTTGGCTGAAGGACACGCCGTTGACGATCCGGAGGATCCTCTCCCCGGTTTCCGCCGGGATCCGCTCTCTTTCGAAAAAACGCCGCGCGTTGGCGTTACCTTCGGTGTGAAAAAGCTTCGGATCGTCGGCGTCGTGAAAAATCGCGCCGAGCGCGACGAGGGTCCGGTCGCACTCCGGATACCCCTTCGCGATGGTCACGGCGTTTTCAAGCACCCGGAG
>CACYBP010000299.1 GCA_902772625.1 Oscillospiraceae bacterium | reverse complement strand
GCCTCCACCAGCTTCATGAACCGGTCGGCGTTGCCCCAGAAGTCGCTTCGGTCTTCCTCCGGGCGGTAGATCATCGCCGCGCGGCGCGGAGCGGGGGAAGGGGGATCTTTGCGGGCTTCCGCGATCTTTTTCGCGAAAAGCTCTCCCGCGGGCTTCGCCCGGTTGTCCGGATCGAGAAGCCCCAGATCGTATTCCAGCTCGTCGAAGCCCGAAAACTCCCTCCGGATATCGTGGGAGCACCACCAGGTGATCCCCCAGAGATCGGGGATATCCCGCGCCGCGTCCAGCGTCCGGTCGGTGAAGGCCTCCACAGAATCTTTTTCCTCCGCGCACCAGAGCCGGGAGCAGCCGAATTCCTGAAGCCACACCGGACGGTGCGGATCGCGGCTGTATGCCTGGGCGAGAGCGGCCATATATTCCGGGAGGTGGATGCTGGAAACGCCCAGAAGGCCGCCCGGGCGCTTCACGGCGCCGGTGAAATAGGTCCAGGCGTGGATCGCGCTGACCCTTCCGGTGTTGGAAAGCGTCTCCCGGGAAAAGGAGAACCCCGAAAACCAGGGCTGATGATCCACGCCGCTGCCGTGAAGCTTGCCGGGGGCCGCCTCCTCGCAGACCCGGAGCATGTCCCGGTGCCAGTCGTCCGCGATCTCCGGACTGTACGCCCTGTCGCGGCCCACTACGCAGGAAAGCTCGTTGCCGAGGTCGAAGCCCAGAAAAGCCGGACTCCCCGCGACGGCCTGCGCGATCTTCCGGATATAGAAACGCTGGCTTTCCCGCCGGGCGGGATCAGAGAACATAGCGAAATCCTGACCGAAGCGCATCCACGCCGGGATGAAATAGAAGCCGCTCATCCAGCCGGTGAAAAGAGACAGCACGAAATCCAGTCCGGTCTCCCCGCACAGCAGGGCGAAGCGCTCGAGATGGCGCATGCTTTCCCGTGACAGCTCTCCCGGGCCGATCTGGAAATAGCTCCAGAGCAGATGGGCCCGGATATGATCGAACCCCAGCGATCGGATCGCCAGAAGATCCTCCCGGATGGAGCCTTCGTCGAAATCCAGCCAGCTGTGAAGCCATCTTTTGGAGGGGATGTAGTTCACACCGTAACGCATGAAGCGCGCCGCCTTTCCTTTTTGAAGTATTTGTATCATTATAGAAAAGCGGGAGCCGTTTTGTCAATACGGCCCTTCGCTTTTGCTGACCCGTAAGACCGCGCCGCGCCGGGCGGGGATTATTTCCGGAAAAATTCTTTTCCCTCTCGACAAAGAGATGAAAACGTGGTAATATAATCAGGCAGACAAGATGAGCCTGTACGACAAATCATGACACTTGAAGGAGCAGACGACCATGATCCGGATTTATGCGGACAGCACCAACGACCTCGGACCGGAGCTTTCCGAAAAATATCATATTCGCGTCATCCCCTTATACGTCAACATGGGGGAGAAGACCTGCACCGACTGGAAGGACGTCACCCCGGACGAGATTTACGCCTGGTCGGATGAGCACAGGACCACCCCCCAGACGGCGGTGTTTTCCATCGGCGACGCCGAGGCTGCCCTTCGCGAAGCGAAGGAAGCGGGGGACGACGTGATCTATTTCGGCATCTCCTCCGATCTTTCGGCCTCCTGCAACGTGTTCCGCCTCGCGGCGGAAAACGTGGATTACGCGGATCACGTGGCGGTGATCGACTCCAAAAACCTCTGCACCGGCATCGCTCTTCTGATCCTGAAGGCGGTGAAGATGATCGGGGAGGGGGAGACCGATCTCCGGCGGCTCGCCGCGCGGGTGGAAAAGTACGTTCCCCTGGTGCGCACCACCTCGGTGATCGAGACCCTGCTTTATATCCATCGCGGCGGCCGGTGCAGCGCCGCCACCGCCCTGGTGGCCAGCGCCCTTCGCATCAAGCCCAAGATCGTGGTGGCCGAGGGAAAGCTGACCGTGGGGAAAAAGTACCTCGGGAAGCAGGCCGACGTGATCCGGAAATATTATAACGACCTTCTTCCGGGTCTGATGAAGGCCGATACCGACGCGGTGTTCGTTTCCCACACCGGAAGACTGGATCAGGCCGTCATCGACGAGATCGCGGACAAGGTCCGCGCCCTGAAACGGTTCAAAGAGGTTTTCGTCACCCGGGCGGGCAGCGTAGTCACCATCCATTGCGGCCCCGGCACCCTCGGCGTCTTCTACATGGACGCGGCGGAGGGCGCGGTCTGAGCCGGACTTGACAAAAAGTCCGGGCTGCGGTAAAATGCTTTCTGCGGATCGAACCGTTCGGGAGAGAATCCATCACCGGATCACCGAAGGGGCTATACTCTCAGGTAAAGGGACTGGACGGGGACCGCGCTCTGGAAAGCGAAAGCACCGACGAAGCAATCCGTCCCCGGACGGAGCATCTTTCAGGTAAAACGACAGAGTACTTCCTTTCGGGGGTACTCTCTTTTTT
>CACYBP010000298.1 GCA_902772625.1 Oscillospiraceae bacterium | reverse complement strand
TTCCACTGGTCGGCCAGTACGCCTCCCAATGCTCCGATCCCTGCTTTGATCAGTCCCATCTTGCTTCTCCTTTTCTATTGATTTTTTGTTTTCAGTTCTCCGCGGTCGTTTGGCTTTCCGCGCTTTCACGCGCCGGGGTGGGCTTATAGGGGCCCGCGGAATAAGGGTTCTTGTTCGGTTTGTCTTCCGGTCTGCTTCCGCGGCATCGGGAGGCCCATCCGATGACCATGGTGCGGAAGGCGATCGTAAAGAAGAAGATCGCCGCCGCGCCCGCGGCCCACCAGAGGGAGATCCCGAAGACGAACCGCCCGATAAAGAGCAGAAGCGCCGGAAGGAACCAGTGGATGTGGAGCGCCATGCTGGAAACAAAACACAGGGCGTATTCCGAAAAGCGGTGATTTCTTTCCACGGTCTCTCCTCTCTCCGTTCCGGCGGCGATCCGCCGGGTCTCATCCTGAAATATTATAGCACCTGCCGTCCGAAAGCGCAAGGGAGGCCTCCTTTTCCCCGGCACACAGCCCGGCCGCGTTCAGAGGTCCTTACATATAGAAGATATGATCCCGGTATTCTTCCAGGATCCGGGCGTTGTGCTCGTCTCCGCCGTCCAGATTGGCGCTGACGAACACCGGCGGCTCGATCCCCCGTTCCAGAAGAAGCTCCATCGCCCGCACGGCCACGGCGTTCAGGATCAGGGCGCCCACCACGGTGGAGGTGGGACCGGCTTTCTCGGGAAGCCCGGGAAGCGAAAGCGAGGCGTCGCCCTTCTCACCGCAGTTGTCGATGAGAATATCGGCGAAGTCGTAAAGCTTTTTCCCGCTGGAATGCCGGGAGGACACCGCCGTGGAGGTATTCATATTGGTCAGGACGATGACCTTCACGCCTCTTTTTTTGGCCTCCGCCGCCATGTCGATGGCCACGGCGTTGCGGCCGGACACCGAATGCAGGATCAAGAGATCTCCTTCTCCGATCTTTTCCCCCTCCAGGATCAGCCTGCCGTAGCCCTCCAGACGTTCCAGCTTGCTGGTGCCGGTGATGGGGGTCATATCCAGCATCATCCCCGGCGCGCGGATGGGATTGATCGTCACAAGGCCTCCGGTGCGGTAAAAGAGCTCCTGGGTGATCAGACCCGCGTGGCTCGCGCCGAAGGCGAAAACGCTCTTCTTGGCCGCGGTGGCGTCGGCCACGGCTTCCGCCGCCTTTTCCAGGGCGTTTTTCTGGGTCAGAAGGACCTTTTCCGCGGTTTCATGACACACGGTAAAATAACGGTCGATGGCGTTCATTTCGTTTTCCTCTCTTCATAATATCGATAACTCTGAAAGCCCTCGGCGATCCGGGGCCAGTATTCTTCTTTATTGATCCCGTTTTCCAGCGCGCGGTACACCGCGCCGCCCGCACAGGGGTCCAGAAGCGGGGCGACGACCGGGATCCCGGGGAACCTCTCCCCAAGGAGCCGCCGGTATTCTTCTCCCATCACGGGACTTCCCTTCCAGACGCCGCCGCTGGTCACGACGCTTCCGGAAAAAGCTCCGTCGTATTTCTTCATGACCGCTTCGGTGGCGCGGAAGATCTCCCGCGCGGCGTCCCGGTAGATCCGAAGCGCCTCCGGGTCCCCCGCCGCTGCCGCCATGGCCGTGATGCGGGTCGCCGAAGCCACGAGCCGCCTCTGATCCGGGGAATGATAAACGGGGAGCACCATATCCCACAGCTTTTCAAGCTTCCATTCTCTTTTCAGGATGGGAAGGATCAGGGTGTCCTCTCCCCGCCCGTCCTCGGCATAGATCGCGGCACGCAGGGTATGCATCCCCACGTCGAATCCGCCTCCCTCGTCGCCGAGCACCGAGCCCCAGCCGCCCACGGTGGCGCTGAAGCCGGGCTGGAGCAGGAAGCAGGAGGCTCCCGTTCCGGCCAGAGCCAGAAGGCCGAAGCGTTCGCCGCTTCCGGCGAGAAGCGCGGCCTCCCCTTCGTGCATCCGGTGATAAAGCTTTACCTCCGCTTCCTTCCGGAGCTCCTCTTCAAACACGTCCGAAGGGCCGACGATCAGGGCGTCCGCCGCCTCCAGGGTGAGTTTTTTCCCGCCAAGGCATTCCCGGATCGCCTTCTGCATATCGGCACGGATATCCTCCCGGGAGCGGAAATTCTCATTGGTGCCGCCCGAGCGGCCTTCCGACAACACACGGAAGTTTTCGTCGTAAAGGATGACGATCAGCTTGGTGCCGCCGCCGTCCGCTGTGAGATAGTACACTTTTCCATCCCCCCTGTCCCCTGCAATATACCATAGTCGGAAAAAAATGGCAACTGGTTTTTCACCCGGAAAAGAAAGGCTCAATGTCAATAGTTGGGGTAGAAGAAAAAATAGAGAGGATGCCGAGAGGAAGCAAGGCATCCTCTCTATTGATTTGCACA
>CACYBP010000297.1 GCA_902772625.1 Oscillospiraceae bacterium | reverse complement strand
GGTACAATAAAGAAAAACCGGCGGGAGCCGGGGGAGGGAAAGCCTTTATGGAGATCTTCACCACCATGATCACCCCCTATAAGAAGGACGGGACGGTGGATCCTGACACAGCGCTTCGATACGTGGACTGGTATTATGAAAACGGGCTGGACGGGATCTTCGCCGTCTGCCAGTCCAGCGAGATCTTTTTCCTGTCGCTTACCGAACGGGTCGAGCTCAACAAAGCGGTCTACGCCCGGGCGAAGGAGCTGGAGAAGAGGGGCGGCCGCCCCTTCACGGTGGTTTCCTCGGGACACGTGTCCGACCGGCCGGAGGATCAGCTGGAGGAGCTTCTGGCGGTGGCCGAAAGCGGCACCGACGCCCTGATCCTGATCACCAACCGCCTGGATCCCCGGAACGAGGGGGACGGCGTGTTCATAGAAAACGCCGAACGGCTTCTGGAAAAGCTTCCGCCGTCGCTTCCTCTCGGACTTTACGAATGCCCTTATCCCTATAAGCGCCTGGTGACCCCCCGGATCCTTTCCTGGTGCGTGGAAACCGGGAGGTTCCGGTATATGAAGGATACCTCTTGCGACGCGCGCATGATCGGGGAACGGGTGAAGCTTCTCCGGGGCAGCGGCTTCCGGCTTCTCAACGCCAACTGCCAGACCCTTTTGGAGACGATGAAAGCCGGGGCGGACGGATACTGCGGCATCATGTGCAATTTCCATCCGCGGCTTTACGCGTGGCTCCGGGATCACTATCTCGACGATCCCGAACGGGCGGAATACGTCGGCGCGGCGCTGGGACTTCTGGGCTTCACCGAGGGAGGGCTTCCGTACCCCCTCACCGCCAAATATCACATGACTCTTGCGGGGATCCCCACGGAGAATGTCGCCCGGAACAGGCAAGGCTCTGAACTCGGCGCGTACGCGAAGGCCTCTGTCGAAAACATGAAGCTTCTCACCGACCGGATGGAGCGCGAGCTCGGTCTCCGGTGAAAAGCCTGCTCTTGACAAAATCAGAAAAAGAGCATATACTCTATCAAGAATCCGAAAAACGCATAGCGTCAGGGGTGCCGCATGGCTGAGACAGACCCGGTCTGAACCCTTAACCTGATCCGGATAATGCCGGCGTAGGGAGACGGAAAACGTGCTATTTCCACGCGTACCGCTTTCCTTGGCGGTACGCGTTTTTCATGAAAACAAGGAGGAAAACGTATGAAGCTTTCAAGAACCAGGATCCTGGTGGAATGCGCGGTGCTTCTGGCCTTTGCCACGGCGCTCAGCCTTTTCAAGATCGTCGATCTGCCCTACGGCGGGTCGGTGACGGTGGCGTCGATGCTTCCGGTGGTGATCATCGCCTACCGGCACGGCCTCGGGTACGGACTGGTCTCCGGCGCGATCTACGGCGTGATCCAGCAGCTTCTGGGGTTGAAGACCCTGAGTTACGTCACCACCTGGCAGTCGATCCTGGCGGTGATCCTGCTCGATTACGTGGCGGCCTTTATGGTGATCGGTCTTGCCGGGATCTTCCGGAAGCCGGTGAAGAACCAGGCGGCGGCCATGACCTTCGGGGCGCTTTTCGTATGCGTCCTGCGCTACGCCTGTCACGTGATCTCGGGCGCCACGGTCTGGGCGGGTCTTTCGATCCCGACGGCCGGCGCTCTGGTCTACTCATTTGCTTATAACGCCACGTATATGGTGCCGGAGACTATCGTGCTTGCGGTGGCGGCCTATTATATCGGCTCGTCTCTGGATTTCCGCACCGAGCAGCCGGTGCGCATCGTGCGGCAAAGCGCCGGCCTGAAAAGCGCGCTGCTCGCCATCGGCGCGGGCCTTCTTCTCACGGCGGCGGCGATCTTCGACGTGGCGGCCGTCTTCCGGGAACTTCAGAACGGCGAGACCGGCGATTGGTATATCGAGGGCCTGGCTCTGGTGAACTGGCCGCTGGTGGCCGTGATCTCGGCGGTGGGAGTCCTCGGCGCGATCGTCCTCTTCATCCTTTCGGCGAAGGCCAAAAAGGAAAACGCGTAAGAAAACGCGCCGGGCGGGAAATCACCGCCCGGCGCTTTTCCCGGGGACGGGGGAGAGCAGGCCCTTGCCATACGCGCGGAATTGTGGTAGAATATTTTCAACGGGATACGGCTCCGGCGCGGTTCCCCCGCTTTCAGACAAGACCGTATCGAGAAAGGAAAAGCGTTATGAGATCCTTCGGAAAATGCGCGGCGGCTATCCTCCTGACGGCCGCTCTGCTTCTGGCGTTCGCCTCCTGCAATCACAACCACGTGGATAAAGAGGTCAAGGAGATCTGCGAGCAGACCTTTGTCTATACCGACGAGTATCTGGAAGGGAAAAGGGATATCCTGCCCACGTACACCGCTGTGCTGGCGCTTTATACCTATTGGGACGGTCTGGATATCGAAACGACCAAATACACCGTCACCAAGAATTTCCAGGCCAAGATGATGATGAAAAACCTGCTGGAATCGCTTTCGCGCCAGGCCAGCGGCGAGGATACCCGCGCCGCGATCATCCGCCAGAGAAACGAGCTTGCCGAGATCGCTGGACTTTCCAAGATCAAGACCAAATGATCTCTGCCTGAAGGGAGAAGCAATCCGTGAAACTTTTGGACCGTCTGGAATATAAATTCGGGAGAAAAGCGCTGCGCAATCTGATGCTCTACGTGGTGATCGGCATGGCGATCGTCTTCGTAAGCGATTTTATTCTCTATCCGCAGATCGGCGTGACGCTTTCGGAGCTTTTCGTCTTTGACCGGTCCCTGATCTTTTCCGGTCAGATCTGGCGCGTTTTGACCTTCATTTTCCTCCCGCCGGATTCCAGCATGATCTTCATACTCTTCGCGCTCTATTTCTACTGGATGGTGGGAAGCGCCCTGGAAAGCGCCTGGGGCGCCTTCCGGTTCGACGTTTACTATCTGGTGGGCATGCTCGGCACGATCCTGGGCGGCCTGCTGACGGGAAGCGCCACCAACGTCTATCTGAATCTTTCGCTGTTCTTCGCCTTTGCGGTGCTCTTTCCGAATTACGAGGTCCGGCTCTTCTTCTTCATTCCCATTCAGGTGAAGTGGCTCGCGCTTCTGGACGCGATCCTTTTCGTGATCGGGTTTATTTTCTCCGACTGGGGCGGACGGGTGTCCATGCTGGTGTCGATCCTGAATTTCTTCCTGTTCTTCTGGCGGGATTTTGTGGATCTCTTCCGCAACTGGAACCGGAAACGGCAGTTCAACCGGGATTTCCGCCGCTGAGAAAAATCTTGAAAAGCGGGAAAATTCATCTTGACAAACCGGGACGAGTATGGTATAGTATCAAAGTCGTCCGGCGATAGGCTGGTGTAGCTCAGCCGGTAGAGCAGCTGATTTGTAATCAGCAGGTCGGGGGTTCGAATCCGTCCACCAGCTCCACCGTTTTCAACGGACGCCAAGTGAATAGGGGAGTGTTCCCGAGTGGCCAAAGGGGGCAGACTGTAAATCTGTTGTCATCGACTACGGTGGTTCGAATCCACCCGCTCCCACCAGAAAAAGCCGTTCCGTCAGGAACGGCTTTTTCAACTATATTCGTTCCTTCGGAACGAGTGATATTCGAACTTCGTTCGAGT
>CACYBP010000296.1 GCA_902772625.1 Oscillospiraceae bacterium | reverse complement strand
TGGCAAAGCATATAGTCTTCCAGATTTCTGCATTGAGGAGCTGAAGAAGACCTATGAGCCGAGCCCATTTCAATTCGGTTTTCCTTTCGGGCCGGGTGACAGAGGCGCCCGCCTTCTCTCACGTGAGCCACGGCAAAACGATCCTGCGTTTCCTTCTCGCCGTGAAGCGTCTTTCCGGTGTATACGATCTTCTCCCCGTGATCTTCCGCGAGGAGACGCTTATCCCCTTCCCGCTTGCCGAGGGGAAAAGGATCGCGCTGGAGGGCGAGATCCGCTCCTTCAACAACCGCTCGGGAAAGGGACCCAAGCTGTGTCTTGCCGTTTTCGCGCGCTCTTTTTCGGAGGACGCCCAAGAAGACGCGAACGCCGTCATGCTGGCCGGGGCGGTCTGCAAAAGCCCGGTTTTCCGGGAGACGCCTCTCGGGCGCGAGATCGCTGACGTGATGCTGGCGGTCAACAGACGATACCGGAAAAGCGACTATATCCCGGTGATCCTGTGGGGACAGAACGCGCGGTGCGCCGCTTCTTTGCCGGTGGGAGCGTATCTCGCCTTTGAAGGGCGGATGCAGAGCAGGGCTTATCTGAAGAAAATCGCGGACGGCGAAAGCGAGAGCCGCGTCGCCTACGAGGTCTCGGCCGCGCATCTTCTCGACGGGATCTCGGACGGCGCGCCGCCTCTCCCTCATCCCGCAGATGCCGGAGAAGACGGGATAAGCGAAGAGAAGGATCCGGAAAAATGAAGAGAAAAAGAGGCTTCGCACGTCTGTGCGAAGCCTCCTGGATTTTGAAAGACCGCGGCGGGTTCAGTTCTTGCCGAGCTCTTTATTCCGGAGATAGGCGGCGGTCACCGCCTCCATCGCGCCGAAGCGCGCGCCGCTTTTTTCCAGAGCAGCGATCCCTTCTATGGTGCTTCCCGCGGGTGAACACACCGCGGTGCGCAGCCCGGCTGGATCGTCACCGGTCTTCTGCAGCAAAGCAGCCGTGCCGAGAAAAGTCCTGACCGTCATCTCTTTCGCCGCCTGATAGGGAAGCCCGGCGCGAACGCCGGCGTCGATCATACCCTCCATCCAGAGGCATACGAAGGCCGGGCCGCAGCCCGTGACGGCGCATCCCGCGTCGATTTTCGACTCCTCAAGCTTCACGGAAAGCCCCGCGGAGCGCATCAGGGCAAGAAATCCTTCTTCCTCCCCGGCCGTTACAGCTGCACTCGCCGCGTAAAGGATCACGCCTTCTCCCGCCGAGACCGGAAGGTTCGGAAGGATGCGGATGATCTTTTCAACGCCGAAGAGCGACCGGAGAGTTTCCAGGGTGATCCCGGCCGCCATGCTGACCAGCACAAAAGGCTCCTTCCGGGACGAGAGGGTTTCCCTGATCTCCATAGAGAGCGCCTTCATCCCCTGGGGCTTGACGCCGAGAAAGAGATACCGGCAGTCTGAAGCCGTCTCGGAAAGAGACGCGGGGATCGTTCCGCAAGCGTTTTGGAGGGTCTCCAGCTTCTCCGGGTGTCGGTCGGCAGTCAGGATCTCTTCTCCCCCCGCCGCGCGGGCCGCGGCGGCAGCCAGCGCTCCTCCCATATGACCGCATCCGATAAATCCGGCAGTTTTCATTCTTTGCTCCTTATCCGCGGATCTGTCCGTTTCCGCGCACGACGTATTTGTAAGTGGTCAGTTCTTTGAGGCCCATCGGCCCGCGGGCGTGCAGCTTCTGCGTGGAAATGCCCATTTCACAGCCGAGCCCAAACTCTCCGCCGTCAGTGAAGCGGGTGGAGGCGTTGACGTAAAGCGCGGCGCTGTCCACCTGAGAAACGAAAGCTTCCGCGTTTTCTTCGCTTTCGGTCAGAATCGCTTCGCTGTGCCCGGTGGAGTGAAGAGCAATGTGACGGATGGCGGCGCGAAGGTCGGAAACGACCGCCACGGCGAGGATATAGTCGAGAAATTCGGTGTCAAAATCCTTTTCGCCCGCCGGGGTCCCCCGGATGATCTTCGCTGCTTTTTCATCCAGCCGGAGCTCCACCGGCGTCAGACCCTTCCGGGCGCGATCCTCCCTGAGGCGCTTTTCCAGCATGGGCAGAAAACGATCGGCGATCTTTTCGTGTACCAAAAGCACTTCTTCGGCATTGCAGACCGACGGACGGCTGGCTTTCGCGTTTTCCACCACCGAAAGAGCCATGGAAAGATCGGCCGACTCGTCCACGAAGATATGACAGATCCCCGTCCCGGTTTCGATGCAGGGCACCTTTGCGTGCTCCACGCACCGCCGGATCAGACCGGCTCCGCCCCTTGGGATCAGAAGGTCCACGTATCCCACGGCCTCCATCAGCTCGTCGGCGCTTTTCCGTTCGGTGTCCTCGACAAAGCCGACAAGCTCCCCGGGAAGCCCCGCGTCTTCAAGGCCCTTCCGGATGGCGCCGACGACGGCAAGATTGGAACGAAACGCCTCCTTCCCGCCCCGCAGCACCACGGCGTTTCCCGATTTCAGAGCCAGGGCTGCCGCGTCGGAGGTGACGTTCGGACGGCTTTCGTAAATGATCGCGATCACGCCGAAGGGGACTGAACGCTTTTCGATCAAAAGCCCGTTCGGCCTTGTTTCTGAGGAAAAGACCTCCCCTTCCGGATCCGGAAGAGCCGCCACCTCCCGGACGCCCCGGGCCATGGCCCGGATCCGGTCGGGCGTAAGGGTCAGGCGGTCAAGCATGACTTCACCGTATTTTTCACGGGAAGCTTCCGTGTCCAGACGGTTTGCCGCGAGGATCGTGTCGCATTCGCTTTCGAGGCGGCGGGCGATCGCTTCAAGAGCCGCGTTTTTCTTCGTTTTTTCCACGCCGGTTTCGAGGAAGGCGCGCTTGGTTTCCTGCAATACGTCAATGGTTTTCTTCAAGTTTTTTCCTCCCCTGAAAACGCGTGCCCGCCGGGCGCCCTTCCAGAACGTCGTAAAGGATCTCCGGCCGGGCTCCGTTGACGATGATCATATCGGTTCCGGCGTCCATGGCGATCTTAGCGGCGGCGAGCTTGGTGGCCATACCTCCGGTGGAAAGAGCCGTTCCGCCTCCGCCCGCGGAGCGGAGCATATCTTCGGTGATCTCCTCCACCAGGGGGATCAGCTTCGCGCCGGAGTCTTTTCTCGGGTCGGCGGTATAAAGCCCGTCGATATCGGTCAGGACCACCAGAAGATCGGATCTTAGGCTGACGGCCACCAGAGCGCTGAGAGTGTCGTTATCTCCCACGGCGATCTCCGAAGTGGAGACGGTGTCGTTTTCATTGATGACCGGAAGCGCTTTCAGAGCCAGAAGCCGATCCAGCGTGTTGACAAAGTTATTGTGCCTTACTCCGTCGTGGAAATCCTCCCCGGTCAGAAGGATCTGGGCGACGGTGTGATTGTATTCAGAAAAGAGCTTGTCGTAGGCGTACATCAATTCGCACTGCCCCACCGCGGCGGCGGCCTGCTTGGTGGGCATATCCTGGGGCCGTTCCTTGAGATTGAGCTTGCCGACCCCCATGCCGATGGCGCCGGAGGAGACGAGAATGACCTCGTGCCCGGCGTTTTTGATATCGCTCAGGACCTTGCAGAGCGATTCGATCCGGCGGATATCCATCCTGCCCGTGGCGTGCGTCAAAGTGGACGTTCCGACCTTTACCGTGATCCTCATAATTGATTTCCTGCCGTTCCGCGGGGAAGAAACCGCCCTCCCCGCCTTCGTTCCCTTTCAGTTTACAACAAAAGCGGCTCCGGGTCAAGACTTTATCGCGATAAAGAAGAAAAGTAAAAGGGACCGGCGCCGGGCCGGTCCCTTTTGAGAGACGATGGGATCACACCGTATAGTTATCGAAATACCCCTGGATCCAGACGATCGGGGTGCCCTTGTCTCCGCTGCCGCTGGTCAGATCGCAGAGCGAGCCGATCAGATCGGTCAGGCGGCGGGGCGTGGTGCCCTGGGACACCATATTGCCCACTAGGTCGGCGTCCTTGTGGCGGATATAATCAGAAATGGCTTCCTTCAGGGCGTCGCCCGAAAGATCGGCGAACTGATTGTCGGCGAGATATTTCAGCTTGACTTCGTTGGGCTGGCCGATCAGGCCCGCCGTGTGCGCGGGAGACACCACCGGGTCCGCAAGCTCCCAGATCTTGCCCACCGGGTCCTTGAAGGCGCCGTCGCCGTAGATCATGACCTCGACGTTTTTCCCGGTGGCTTCCTTCAGCTCGCGGGCGATCCTTTCCACGATGGGATCGCAGTTATGCGGGAAAAGCTTGACCGACTCTTCGGTGGCCTTATTGCTGCCGAGAAGACCGTAGGTCTCGTTGGCGCCGCTGCCGTTTACCGGAGCGGTCATGATATCGTCAAGACTGAGAACCAGCTTGGCGCCAGCCTTTTTCAGAAGCTTTTTGCTTCTCTCTCTGGTGTGGATGTCGCAGGTCAGGACGGAATCGGTGTAGTCAAGGATGGCGCGCGGGTCATTGGCCAGAATGACCTCGGCTTCGCAGTCCTGGGATTCGATCAGTTCCTTGTAATAGGCGATATAGTCGACGCCGGTGAAGGGGTGCTTGTGAACGCCGAAGAGCTCACGGAAGCGGGCTTCGGTGAGAACGTCCTTATAGATATTGACACCGGCTTCGTCCAGAGAATCCAGGTCGATCAGGTGATTGCCGACTTCATCGGAAGGATAGCTGAGCATCAGGGTGATCTTCTTCGCGCCTCTGGCGATGCCCTTCAGGCAGATGGCGAAACGGTTGCGGCTGAGGATCGGGAAGATCAGGCCGAATTCCCCGGTGGGGAATTTCCGGCGGATATCCTCGGCGATCTGATCCACGGTGGCGTAGTTGCCCTGGGCGCGGGCCACGACAGCCTCGGTCACGGCCACCACGTCTCTGTCGCGGAAGGCGATGTTTTCACTCTCCGCCGCCTTCAGGACGCTGGACACCACGATTTCCGCAATGTCGTCTCCGGCGCGGATGATGGGGGCTCTGACGCCGCGGGAAACGGTTCCGATAAGTCTTTCCATAGTTTTTTCGACCTCACTTCAAATTTCTGTTGACAAAAGGCGGATTTCATTATAGGATAAAAGAGGCTTATATGATTCTCCTTTTTGAAAGGCGAATCCTTGAACCGACATTATTATAACGCAGGTGATACCGTAAATCAAATCATATTTCTTTATATCATGGATTAGGTGATTTTATGGATGTAAAGCTGGAACGCTACCGGATATTCTGCACCGTGGTGGAGACGGGATCGTTTTCCGCGGCGGCCGAAAAGCTTTTCGTGACCCAGAGCGCCATCAGCCAGAGTATCCATTCTCTGGAAGAATCGCTGGGGGCGACGCTGTTTATCCGCAAGAAAAGCGGCGTTACCCTGACCGCGATGGGCACGCTTCTCTACGATTACGCGGCGGGAGCGCTGTCGCTACTGAACGCGGCCGAGAGAAAATTCGAGGCCTATTCCTCTCTTTCCTCCGGCGAGCTTTCGGTGGGCGCCAGCGATACCATCTGCCGGCACGTATTGCTTCCGGTGCTGAAGGAATTTCACGACCGGTATCCCGCCGTCCGGCTCAACGTTTCCAACCGGGTGACCTCCGAGGCCGTGAGCGACCTGCAGAGCGGAAAGACCGAGATTGCTTTTGTGAACCTCCCCTATCCTCCCGTCCGGGAAGATTCCCAGATCACGGTGGAAGAAGCACTCCCGCTTCACGACGTCTTCGTGGCGGGAATGGATTTCCGGATCCCCCGGGGCAAAAGATACGACTGGGACGAGATCGCCGAGCTCCCTCTGGTGATGCTGGAGAAAAGATCCAATTCCCGGTGCCGGGTGGACGAATTCCTTGCGGGACGGGACGTGATCCTCTCCCCCGAGTTTGAGCTCGGCTCCCACGAGCTCCTTCTGGCCTTTGCCGCGGCCGGGCTCGGCGTGGCCTGCGTCACCCGGGAATTCTCCGAAGACGCGCTGAACGCCGGGACGGTGAAGCTTCTGACCACCAGGGAACCTCTGCCCGAAAGGAGCATCGGCATTCTGACCGTCTCAAGCGTGCCCTTGAGCGCCGCCTCCAAAGCCTTCCTGGAGATCTTCCGGGAACAGTATTCCGATAAACAGTAAAAAACAGGAGTCAGTTTATGTACGGGAAAATTTTCCGCGTTTCCATGCTCGTTTTGTTCGGGGCGTTCCTTGCCTGCCGGATGTTCATATCGGTGGGTTGGATCAACGATATCGTTCTCACGACTGCCATCGTGTTGTTTCTCGCGCTGGCCGGGGGCGGACTGCTCTTTGACAGGGGCGCGGAGGAAGGCGACCGGAAAGCCTATCGCACCTTCACCATCGCTTTCGGGGCGATCCTTCTGGTGTGGGGCGTCATGCTTCTTCTGCGTTACGTGATTCATTAAGACGACCGAAAGAGACGGAAAAGAGCCGCGGGTTCATCCCGCGGCTCCTGTTATTTATCATGAAAGTCAGCCCTCAGCGCGAAGTGCTCTGTAGGCTTCGTCCCGTATCTCCATATGATGCCAGGGAGCGCCGAATTCGTGTTGGGCATAAAAGAGAGCGACTTCGCTTTCCGGGTCGATGAGCATGAAGGCTCCCGCCGCGCCGTCCCATCCGAATTCTCCGAAGGAGGAGGGCGACGACTCCGGCCGGATCATCGTCCGGACGCCGAGTCCGTAGCTGTAGCCCATCTGACCGACGCCGATGGCGGCTGCGAAATCAGCCCGGCGCACCGGATTGAGCTGATCCCGGCGCATCTCGTCGATCGTTTCCTTTTTCAGGATCCGCTCCCCTTCGGGCGTCACGCCGTAATGGCAGAGGACGTTTGCGAACTTCGCGTAATCCTCCACGGAGGAGACGAGCCCCGCTCCCCCGCTTTCGTAGCGGTCCGAGAGCTTATAGGCGCAGTCCTTGTCCTTTTTTGTGTAAGCGCCGGTTCTGTGATCGTAGGCGTGATACTGGAACGCCATGCGATCCAGGATCTCCGGCGTGCGGACAAAGCCGGTATCCTTCATGCCCACGGGATCGAGGACCGCCTTCTTGAGATAGCTTCCGAAGGATTCTCCCGACCAGACCTCGATCAGACCGCCCAGAACGTCGTGGCAGAGGCTGTAGCGATATCTCGTGCCCGGCTCAAAGCCAAGAGGC
>CACYBP010000295.1 GCA_902772625.1 Oscillospiraceae bacterium | reverse complement strand
GTTGGCGTCGGTATGATCCGTATGATCCGGCGGGGGCGGAGGCGCCGCGTGTCCCTCGTGCTCGTGGGGACGGCCGGCCACGCTCTCGCTGGTATAAACGCGGTTTCTCATCCGGGATTCGTCCACCAGCCTGGAAAGCATGGTCTTGACCTCCCGGGGATGACGGACGTTTTTGATGTCGAAATTCCCCTGGGTGACGTCAGAGCTGTCGCAGTGGATGGTGCCGATGCGGAGGATCTTCTGCCGGAGGGTGCGCCGGAGGGTCACGTCGGTGATGCGGTAAAGCCGCACCTCGTCCTCCACGCTGGTGAAAAGGCCGGTGGTGATATACAGCCGTTCCTCGTCCAGGGCGTACTTCGTGAAGCTCCAGGGGAGCCCGAAGACAGTGTGCTTCCGGTCCTTCCAGAGATAGGTCTTCTCCTCGACCTGCGGTTTCTTTTTCTTTGCCACGTCGATTCCTCCCTTAAAGGCTCTTATATACTGACTTTTTTACGCGTTGTCCCCGGCTTTCCGGAGATCCTCCCCGATCAGGAGAAGATCCGCAAGCTCTCCGGAGATCCTGGATTCCACCGCCGGGGAATACCGGGCGGCGATCTCCTCCTTCGTGAGGGTGGACACCAGCACCGTGCCCCGCCGCATCGACGCCCGCTCGCCCAGAAGCCGGTAAAGCAGCGGCGCGCTCTGCGCCGACGACGGCTCGGCCCCGAGATCGTCCAGGATCAGAAGGTCGGAAGAGAAGGCGTCCTGCCAGTCGCCGGCTTCTTCCTCGGAAAGCCTTCCGAAGCGCTCCTTTTCGGCCAGGGCGAAAAACTCCACCGCCGAGATATAGTGCGCGAAATACCCGTTCCGGATGACCTCCCGGGCCACCGAAGCGGCCAGGAAGCTTTTCCCCACGCCGCAGCCGCCGTGCAGGAAAAGCCCGCCGCCCGCCTCCGGACGGAACCGGCGGGCGTATTCGGCGCATTGATCGAAGACGAATTCGGCGATGCCCCGGGGCTCGGCGTGATAATAGGGGCTGACGATATCCGAATAGGCCTCAAAATCGAAATTTTCAAAGCTGCTCGCGCCCAGATACCGGGCGTAGCGCGCGAGAAGCTTTTCTTTATAGACCTTCAGAAGGCAGACACAGGGGCCCTTTTCGGTCTCCCCCGTGCCGGAGCACACCGGGCAGAAATCCCGCGGACGCAGGGCGTCCTTTTCTTCCCCCGCTTCCTCCAGGATCTCTCCGGCCCGGGCGTGAAGCGCCTCGGCGCTTTCCCGGATCCTCCGCACGTCCTCCGGCGTTCCCGCCAGCGCGGTCCGCGCCAGCCGGATCGAAAGCCGGGTAAGCTCCCCCTCCACCTCCCGGAGCCGGGGCAAACGCGAAAGAAGCGCGTCGGTGCGTCTTCTTTCCCCGTCCTCGAACCTTCTCACCCGTTCCCGGTACTCGGCCCGGGCGGCGGCCATGGTTTTCTCGTCGTAGGACACGGCTTATCCCTCGCTTTCCCGCGGCGCGGCGGCGCCCCGCTTCTTTTTCTCCTGGTATTCCCGGGCGCGGCGAAGCGAATCCTCCTCGCTTCTGGTAGGGGCGCGATCGCTTTTCGGCCGCGCGGCCGCGGCGTTCCCCGCCCCGCCTGCGGGTCTTCCCTCCCGCTCCTCCACGGCGGCCAGGGAATAAAGCCCTTTTTCGTGCCAGCCGCGCAAGATCCCGTTGATGTACCGCATGTTGAAAAGCCCGAATTTCACCGCCGAGATATCCGCCGCCCGCGCCACCAGCTCGGTGGGGATCCCCTTCGCGCACCAGGAGCGGATCATGGCTTCCACACTGGGGGTCAGGGCCGAGAGCGCGAGAAGCGACCTCACCTCCGAGAGATACCGGTTCTCCTTTTCCAGAGTCCTTAAATATCCGTCGGCCTTTTCGGGGGTGTCAACGCCCTGATCCGACCATTTGTTGGCGGTCTTGCGGATCCGGTCGAGGGTCAGGCGTCTGCCCCCCTCCTCCGCGACCCGTTCGGCGGTATAGCTGACGATCAGCATCAGGACTTCGCACGGAAGCCCCAGCCAGTGATAAAGAGACAGCAGGATCTCCACCTCGTGATTGGAGGCGATCCGGCCGAGCTTCTGCTCGGTGAAGGCCAGAAGCTCCCGGAATTCCCGGTCGGATTCCACCGTTCCGGCGATCTCCTCCCGGGTATAGGAGGGCGGCGTCTCCTCCGGCAGGCGGCGCGGCGAGGGCAGAAGCTCCAGGGCCACCAGCCTTGCGTAGGCCGCGGCGTACTCCTCCCGGGTCATGTCCAGGGCGGCCATGGCCTCCCCGGGCTCCAGCGCGCCGGAGGAAAGATAGTAAAGATAAAGGCGCACGGCGCCCCCGTCCTTTTCCCTGTAAAGAAGCGCCAGGGCGCGCGGCGTGACCACGATCTCCCGCAAGGGGCGTCGCCTCCTTTCCGCATGATGATGCCGGGTTTACCCGGCTGCCTGCCGTTTTCCGCCCCGCGGGAGCCGCGTCCTTTCCGGGGCGGCGTCTTTCCGGGCGGGGGTTTCAAAAGAACCGCCTCCGGAAAAGAAGAAAACGCGGCGAGGATTTCGCCTTCTATTATAGCCGAAGACGCAAAGGATTGCAAGAAGGCCGGGGAAATTTGCCGGAAAAGACCGCGGCGGGCAAGGTCTACGAAAAAACCCTTTACAGGCGGCGCATTTTTTGCTATAATGTCCTTGAGGGATCCATAGGAACGGCTTCGGCGCTTTTTCCCCGCGGGAAGGAGCCCGGTGCCGCCGGCGGGGATCCCGCGTTTTGCCCAATGACCGAAAAAGGAGAGCGACTTCCCTATGTTCAAGCTCGTATCCGCCGCGGACAAGGCCTCTGTCGCCATGATGGAGGAATTCAATCAATCGCATCCCAAGGGGCATTTTGCCCAATCCTTCCTGTGGGCGGAGGTCAAGGACAACTGGCAGAACGGCGCGGTCCTTTCTCTGGACGATTCCGGCAAGGTCCGGGGCGCCCTGCTCCTGCTTTTCCGCAAGCTTCCCCTGGGCCTTTCCATCATGTACGCCCCCCGGGGCCCGGTGTGCGACGTGCACGACAAAGCGGTCCTTCAGGATCTTTTCGACGGGGCGAGAAAGCTTGCCAAAAAGCACGGCTCCTACGTCTTCAAGATCGATCCTGACGTGCTTTCCTCCGACGGGGAGTTCGTCTCGCTGATGCAGGGCTTCGGCTTCCGTCTGCCCGAAAACAGCAAAAATTTCGAGGGGATCCAGCCCCGTTACGTCTTCCGCCTGCCGGTGGAGGACCGAAGCGAGGAGGAGCTTCTTCAGAGCTTTGAATCCAAGACCCGCTACAACCTGCGCCTTTCGGTGCGCAAGGGCGTGACGGTGAAATATTTTCCGGGCGACGGGGAGATCCCGGAGGAGGAGCTTGACGCCTTCTCCCGCCTGATGGAGACCACCGGCGAACGCGACCGGTTCATCGTGCGCGGAAAAGAGTATTTCCGCAAGCTTCTCAAGGCCCTCGGCGCCCACGCCCGGCTTTACATGGCCTACGCCGGCGGCGAACGCATCGCCGGAACGGTGGCCATCCACTACGGCGACAAGGTCTGGTATCTCTACGGCGCCAGCGCCAACGAAAAGCGCAATCTGATGCCCAACTACCAGCTCCAGTGGGAGATGATCCGCTGGTCTCTGGAGACCGGATGCCGGATCTACGACTTCCGGGGCGTGTCGGGCGACCTTTCGGAGGACAACCCGCTTTACGGGCTTTACCGCTTCAAGAAGGGCTTCAACGGCGATTTCTGCGAATTCGTCGGCGAATTCGATCTGGAATACCGCAAGCTGACCGCCCGGGTGATGGATTTTGCCGAGAAAGCCTACCGCCGCCTGCGCTACCGCAAGCGCATGGGCAAAGAGGGCGGCGACGCTTGACCTTCCGGTCCCGTTTCCCGCCCGCGGGCGGATTGCGACGGTTTTTCCGGCGATCACGTATATCATAAAGGAGGGATCCGCATGACCAAGGCCTTCGTGGTGGAACGGGACGCCGTTCTAAACAATCTGAAGATCATCCGCGCAAAGGCCGGGTCCTCCTTCGTCATCGGCGTTCTGAAGGGCAACGCCTACGGCTTCGGCCTGGTGGAGACCGCGCGCATGATGCGCGAGGCAGGGGTATCCTCCTTCGCCGTGACCGAGCCTTCGGATCTTCTGAAGCTGCGGGACGCCGGCTTTACCGAGGAAAACGTGCTGATCCTGCGCTCCACTGCCATCCGGTCGGAACTCGAGACCGTGATCGACTGCGGCGGCGTGGCCACCGTGGGCTCCTACGAGGCCGCCACGGCCGCAAACGCCCTGGCTGAAGAACTCGGCACCGTGCTTACGGTGCACATCGAGATCGACACCGGCATGGGCCGGTACGGGTTTCTCCCCTCAGAAGAGAACAAAGTCATCTCGGTGTTCCGGTATATGAAAAATCTGCACGTCACCGGCATGTATACTCACTTTGCCAACGCCTTCCTGCCCGGCGTGCCGGGAGAAAAAAAGGTGAGAAAGCAGCTGGACGCCTTCATGGGCGTGGTCAACGCGGTCAAGGAGGCCGGCTTCGATCCGGGCCTTCT
>CACYBP010000294.1 GCA_902772625.1 Oscillospiraceae bacterium | reverse complement strand
CGGTGAGATGGCGGTCGGCGCGCAGCACGATGCCGGAGGAGCTGACCTCCATGGCCTTGGTAAGGATCTGGCGGAAGGAAAACCGCAGCCAGGTGTTGAGCGCGTCGCCGTTGCGGTTGACCCGCATCATGGATTCCACGTTCGTCTCGTGCTTTTCCACGTACTTGAAGCACATGACCAGCGTATCGGCCAGCGCCCTTGCCGTCAGACCGTCCGCGAAATACCCGCGCGCTTTGTCGGCGGGGAGCCGGAGGCAGTAGTGAATAAAGTCGTTTTTGTCTTCGAAGTAATTGTAAAAGGTGGAGCGGGGCACGTAGGCTCGCTCGCACAGTCTTTTTACCGTGATGGAATCGAAGGGTTCGCTGATCAAGAGCTCGGTCGCCGTGGATTCCAAAGCCTTGAGCGTGCGTTTGACGCTCAGACTTGTCACGTTGTTAGGATCAAATTTCATCTGGTGCAGTCACATCTCCTTATATTTGGACGCGAATCATATATGGTCCGCACATGGACAGAAACAATAAAATGTGACGTCTTTCCCCCCTCTCATCATTATATCATTAATTTCCGGGAACTGCAAGCGAAAGAAGGGGGATATACAGAAAAAGATCAGACATTTTAATGAATCGCGGTTTACGCATAAACTGTCATTCTGAAAAGGCGGGGCGGCAAAGGGGGAATTCCGCGGAAAAACCGCCGCTTTTCCGGGCTGCCGAAGGCCGGGGAAGGCGAAAAGAAAGCCCGAACGACGCGCGCAGCAAGAAAAGCCGCGTCTTTTTTCCAAAGGGGGTTGACAAAACGGTTTATCCGTGATAGACTACGGGCAAGGTTTATCGAGAATAAACCAAACCGCGAAGGAGGAAAACGATATGGACGTGGAACTGGGGGAAGTACAGGCCAGATTTGCGGAGCTCGTGTGGGAAAACGAGCCGGTGGCGTCGGGGGAGCTGGTGAAGCTCTGTGAAAGGGCTTTTTCCTGGAAAAAGCCCACCACCTACACGGTGCTTAGGAAGTTATGCGAAAAGGGCCTGTTTCAAAACGAGAACGGGGTGGTCACCTCGCGGGTCTCACGGGAGAAATTCTACGCGGCCAAGAGCGAAAAATTCGTGGAGGAGAGCTTTTCCGGGTCTCTTCCGGCTTTTATCGCGGCCTTCGTGTCGCGGAAAAGCCTGAGCGACGAGGACGCCCGGGAGATCGCGGAGATGATCGAGGCCTACCGGAAGGGGGAGTGAAGATGGACGGAGTGGCTCTGAAGCTTTTCAATATGTCGCTCGCGGCGGGGTGGCTGGTGCTCGCGGCGATCCTTTTCCGGCTTCTTTTCCGGAAGGCGCCGAAATGGATCCTCTGTCTCGCGTGGGGGCTGGTGGGGCTGAGGCTCCTGCTTCCCTTCACGGTCCAGAGTCCTCTGAGCCTCGTGCCATCGGAGGAGCCGGTGCGGATGGAGACCTCCTCCGGGGAAAGAAGGGCGGTGTTTTCCTCGGGGATCCCGGCGCTGGACGCGGCGGTGAACCCCGCGGCCCCGGATGATCCCGGGGAAAGGGCGGCGATCGAAGAAAAGGCCCCGGAGGCCGCGTCCCGGACCGGAGAGAGCGGGAAGGCTTCCTTCCCGGTTTTCGGCACGGTATGGGCCGCGGGGTGCGCGGGGATGCTTCTTTACGCATTTATAAGCTTTCTTTTGCTCAAAAAGCAGGTCGGCGCGGCGATCCCCCGGGAAGAGGGGATCTATATCGCCGACGGGGTGAAAAGTCCCTTCATCCTGGGCGTTTTCCGCCCGAAGATCTATCTTCCGCCCTTTTTGGAGGAGGAGACCGCGGGATACGTGATCGCCCACGAAAAGGCGCATCTTCAGAGAAAGGACCACTGGTGGAAGCCCCTGGGCTGGCTTCTCCTTTCGGTCTACTGGTTCAACCCGCTTCTGTGGGTCGCCTATATCCTGCTTTCGCGGGATATCGAATTCGCCTGTGACGAGAAGGTGATCCGGGATCTGGACCGGGAAAAGAAGGCCGGGTATTCCGCGGCGCTCCTCAGGGCAAGCGGCCCGCAGAGAAGGATCGCGGTTTGCCCCCTGGCCTTCGGCGAGGTGGGGGTGAAAAAGCGGATCAAGTCGGTGTTCCATTACAAAAAGCCCGCCTTCTGGATCGTGATCGCGGCGGCCCTTGCGCTTTGCGTGACGGCGGTGTGTTTCCTCACCGGCCCCATGCGGCAGAATACGGGCGATACCGCCCTTTCGGACGGGGTGCGCGCCGCGCTGGAAAAAAGCATCCCGGGCTTTGATCCCGACCGGATGATGGGAAACGACGAGAATCTTTTCTCCACCGGCGATTACGTCGTCCTGGGCTCGGAGGAAAAGGGCAACGAGACCGCGGTCTATCTCTGGATCTATTACGCGACCTATGAAAAAGACGGCGAAGACGGGATCAGGGAGAAGAGCGCGTCGCATATCCCCACCGCGGTGACTCTGCGAAAGGTCCTGAAGGGGGAAAGCGAGGAATACGTGCTCGCCGAATTCTGGGAGCCGCGGGACGGAGGATACTTCACGGAGGATATCAAGGGGAAATTCCCCCGCGCGCTCTGGAAGGCCGCCTTCGATTCCCAGACCACCGTCGGGGAGCAAAGCCGGCGCTGCGGGATCAAGGCCGCGGAGTGGTTCGCAAAGAAGGATCTGACCGTGGACGGGGTGATCGCCCTTTCGGAGGAAATCGGGGAGGACCTGACCTGGGGTGATTTCGCGGACTACCGGTATGAAGTGACCGGCTCCGGGATGTTTATCCGGCTCTACCGGATGGAGGAGGATTTCTCCCTCTGGGTCGCGGGGACGGCCCCCGGACCCGATCCGGAGAGCAGACCGAGCTACGTATATCTTTTCCACGGGGACACGCTTCAATCCACGCCCGAGGCCGACTGGGTCGACGTCAGGACCGGGGACGTGAGGGCCTTCGTGAAAGAGATCCGGGACGAAAAGACCGCGGCGCTTCTGGAGGCCGAGGCCGAAAAGGAGGCCGCTCTTCTCCGGGAAACGTGGGAGGCCGAACGCGAAAGGGCAAAGGCGCGCTACGCGGAGCTGGAAAAAGAGAAGGCCGGTTTTGAAAGCTCTCACGATATGGACAGTCTCACCGGGGAGGAGCAGAGAGAATACGACTACATCCGGGAGGAGATGTTCTCGCTTGAAAACGCGTATCTGGATCCTCCCCCGGAAATGACCCCCGGGGACGAACTGACTTCCCTCCTCTATGACCGGATCTATTATTACAAGGAGCTCTCTCCCCTGATGAAAAAGTACGGAAAAGAGCGCGTGGAAGAAGAGAGCTACGGCGAATCCTTCGGGCGCGCCGAAGACTTGCTCGTTACGATCAATTACCTGACCCTTCTGGAAAGGCGGTATCAGGCGGGAGAGGATCCCGAGACCCTCCTTTCCGCCTGGAACCGGTTCAGGATGCACTCCTATAACCGGAGGGAGACCGGGGAAAAGGACGGCTGGTGGGAGGAGGCCTGGAACGGCGGAGTTCTCCTGCCCTATACCGTCGACGGGAGATCCTATCCCGATTGAAAACGCATATCCCTGAAAAAACCAAGAGAAGTAAGCCTTTCTCCTTTCGGAGGAAGGCTTACGCCGTCCCGC
Source organism: Oscillospiraceae bacterium (assembly GCA_902772625.1). Classification (GTDB taxonomy): domain Bacteria; phylum Bacillota; class Clostridia; order Oscillospirales; family QAMX01; genus RUG11797. The sequence goes on along the minus strand of CACYBP010000294.1, from coordinate 99 downwards.
CGACAGGCTCTGCCGGCGCAGGAAGCGCAAGACAGGAACTTCCGCGCGGCATGCGGAAAGCCGTGCCCCCTCTGAAAGAAAAAAGGCGCCCGCTGCCGG
>CACYBP010000293.1 GCA_902772625.1 Oscillospiraceae bacterium | reverse complement strand
GCCGACGATTATCTGACCAAGCCCTTCGAGATCGCCGAGCTTCTGGCCCGGGTGGAAAGCGTCCTGCGCCGCGCCGGACGCGAGGAGGAGGAATACGTCCTCGGCGACGTGACGGTAAGGCCGAAGCACATGCAGGTGACGCGCGGGGGAAAGCAGGTGATCCTGACTCCGAAGGAATTCGAGCTGCTCCTGCTTTTCGTGCGCAACCGCAACGTCGCCCTCTACCGCGACCGGATCTACGAGCGGGTCTGGGAGGGCGAAATGGGGGAGGCGAGCCGGACGGTGGATCTCCACGTCCAGCGCCTGAGGCGAAAGCTCGGCTGGCAGAACAAGCTGGTCACCGTCTACAGGGTGGGGTACCGATTGGAGGTATAGGGTGAGCTTTGCGTGGAAAATGATCCTGGCGGTCTCGCTGCTTCTGGCGCTGTCGCTTTCGGTGGGCGGCGCGGCGGTGGTGGACCGGGTGTTCCGCACCGAGCTGGATTCCGCCGCGGCGAACGCCGAGGAGGATATGGAGCTTTTCGGCATGATGCTGGAGGCTCTGTGCCTCAACCGCCCCGCCTCGGATACCGGGGAGGAGGCCGGGGAGATGGTGCGGAAGCTGGTGGAGGACAGCCAGGCTCTCAGCCACTACGAATACGCGGTGCTGGATTCCCAGGGCAAAGCCGTGGTGCGCACCCCCGGCGTCGTGTCCGGCGGGATCGAACCCGGCGAACTGGGCCTGATCCGGGTGGGCGTCGCCTCCGAGGGGGAAAGCCGCCACGTGGTGGCGGTGGAAAGGGTGATGCTGGTGGGCGAAAGCTTCACCCTGATCCGCAGCGCCGACATCAGCGAGCTTTACCGCCGCACCGAAAACAATCTTTCCACCTACAGGATCGTGATGCTCGCGGTGCTGGCGGCGGGGATCGCGGTCACCACCGGCTTCACGCTCTATTTCACCTCTCCGCTCAGAAGGCTTTCCCGGGCGGCCCATCTCTTTTCCGAGGGACAGTATTCCCGCAGGGTCACGGTGAAGAGCCGGGACGAGCTGGGAAAGCTGTCCCGCGATTTCAATCATATGGCCGAAAGCCTGGAATCCACCATCCGGGAGCTGGAGGATGCGGCGGCCCGGGAAAAGGATTTCACCGCAAGCTTCGCCCACGAGCTGAAGACCCCGCTGACCTCGGTGATCGGCTACGCCGACATGCTCCGGAGCAGAAAACTGACTCCCGAAAGACACCGGGAGGCCGCCGGGTATATCTTCAGCGAGGGCAAGCGCCTGGAGACCATGTCCCACGCCCTTCTCCAGCTTTTCTCCCTGGAAAACGAGGAACCCGAGATGAAGCGGGTGGATTTCAAAAAGCTTTCGGAGGAGATCGCGGAAAGCGCGTCCTATTCCTACGCCGAAAGCGGGATCCGGCTCTACGTGGACGTGCGCGAAGCGGCGGTCACCGGGGAGCCCGATCTTCTGAAGGTCCTGGCGCTCAACCTTCTGGACAACGCCCGCAAGGCCTCCGAACGGGGCGGCAGCGTGCTTTTCGCGGCCCGGACGGGGGAAAAGGGCTATACGGTGTCGGTGACCGATCTCGGCCGCGGCATTCCCAAAGAGGCGCTGAAGCGCATCACCGAGCCCTTTTACATGGTGGACAAATCCCGCGCCCGGGAGCAGGGCGGCGCGGGACTGGGGCTTGCGCTCTCGAAAAGGATCGCCGAGCTTCACGGCACGGCCCTGTCCTTTGAAAGCGAGGTGGGCAGGGGGACCCGGGTCTCCTTTGTCCTGAAGGAGGAAACATGGCCGGAAACAAAAGGATAAGAGCGCGCAATCTTTTCATCATCCTGCTCTTCGCCGCCCTGATCGCGCTGGCGATGTTCCTGCCCGAGCTTCTCATCGGCATTTCCGAAAGAAGCGCGTCCAGCCGCATCCGGGAGAAGGACGCTTCGGAATACCTTCTGGAGCGCACCGAGGAGGATCTTTTCAGAAAGCTCGAGATCCTCTCCCGGGACAACACGATGAAGATGATCCTTTCCATCCCGGAGGGGGAGAAACGGACGAAGGCGGAAGAGGCCGCCCTCCGGGAACTGAACATCCTTCTGGAGGCCGGCGCCTTCGACTGGGTGACCCACAAGTATGAATTCATCCCTTCGCTTTATCCGGAAATGCAATCTCTGGTCATGACCTTCGATTCGGTGCTTCTGATGTCGGCCTTCAGCGTCAGCGACGGATCGAGCTTTTCCTATTACGTCCTGAAAAGCGAAGGCGCGGGGATAGAGATCTTGCTCGACGCGGCTGAAGAAAAGATCCTTTCGGCGTCCTTCAAGGGTGATGGAGCGGAGGAGTGCGTTCTGTTCATCGAGGACAGGTTCCGCTTCATGGAGGAAAACGGCACCATCGACACCCGGAACGCGCTGATGGACGCGGCGGTGAGAAAAAGCTGGGGAACGTACTTTGACTGCGATCTCGAGAATTATTCGCTTGACGTGTGGACCGAGGACGAGGCGGGAAGGCTTGAAATGGCCCTGCGGTACGGCCCCGGATGGCGCGCGTGGCCGGGAGAGAGCGTCCACCGCCAGAGGGTCGCCGTCTTCGAGCTGGTCCGGGGGGAGGACAGGGTCGTCTTCCCGGTCGTCTACGAAAAGAAGGAAGGGGAATTCGGCTCGCTGCTTTACGGTCCGGCTTATGCCGGCTGAAAGAGAATTCACAAAAAAGTTACAAACCGGATACAAGACCGATACAACTCAGATGCATCCCGGATACATCCGGGGCGCAGAATGGGACCTGTCCGAAAAGGACGGGTCTTTTTTTGCGCCAGACCCGTCCGCGTCGCGCATCCTTTCCCTCCGGCCGATTGTTTCCGAAAGGGAAAGAGAAAGGCCGGAGATCCGGCGAAGGAGTGAATAAGCATGTTTGAGTACGTAGCCGGAGACGGGGCGGAGGAATTCGACCGGTACGTCCGGAAAAGCCCCGGGGGGCATTTCATGCAGACCTCGGCCTGGGGCAGGGTCAAATCCGATTGGGAGTGGACCGGGATCCTTCTCAGGGGAGAGGACGGGAGCATCCTGGGGACGATAGCGCTGCTCTTTCGGAAGGGAAGACGGAGCGGGGCGACCCTCGTCTATGCGCCCCGGGGGCCGGTCTGGCCGCGGGAAAGACCGGAGATCCTGGAAAAGCTCTTATCAGAGGCGGTGCGCTTCGCAAAGGGCAAAGGCGCCTACCTCCTCCGGGTCGATCCCGACGTGGAGGAGGGAGACCGCCCGTTCCTTGCCCTGATGCGGAGGCTGCGCTTCAAAAGGCGGGTCAGGGACGACTATTCGCTTTTTCAGCCCCGCCTCACGTACGAAAGCGCTCTTCGCGGGGTGAGCGTCGCCTCCCTTCCGGAATGTTACCACCGCTCCACGCGCCGGAATCTGCATCTTGCGGAAAAAAGCGGGGTGAAGGTCACGCGGCACGGGGAAGAAGAGCTTCCCGCCTTTATGGAGTTGATGCGAAAAACCGCCGCGCGCAACGGCTTTCAGCCCCGGGAAGAGGACTATTTCCGCCGCATCCTCCGGGCATTCGGACCGGAGGCGGGACTTTACGCGGCGAAGATCGGGGAAAAGACCGTGGCGGCGGCCATCGCCGTGCACGTGGGGGAACGCTCCTCTTTCTTTTACGGCTGCTCTTCCCGGGAGGGAATGCGTCTCCGCGCCAACGAGGCGGTGATCCACGGGGCGGAGGCCGACGCCATCCGCGCGGGCTGCGGCGTTTTCGACTTCCGCGGCGTGGAAGGCTTCCCGGTGGAGGACAATCCGCATTTCGGTCTGCACAGATTCAAGATGGGCTTCGGCGCCTCCTTCCGGATCTCGGCGGGCGAATTCGACCGGGTCCTGAAGCCGGTGACGGCGCTCCTTCTTGAGATCGCGGAGGGGATCCGGCGGCTTTTCCGGAGACTTCGCCGGAAAAAGCCGGGCTCTTTCGACGGGGTATGAGGAGGCCGGGGTGAAAAGAGGGGGAAAGCGGCCGGATGAAAAAGTCCCGCGGAAGAAAACCCGTTACGGGCGCCTTCCGCGGGACTTTGTCTATTTGACCTTCAGAGCGATCAGATTCTTGCGACGCCGGTCTTTCGCGCGGCGTCGGCCACGGCCCGGGCTACCGTTTCCGCCACCCGGGGATCCAGAGGAGAGACGATGATATTTTCCGGGGTAAGCTCCTCTTCGGGGATCAGGGAGGCGAGGGCGAGGGAGGCGGCAAGCTCCATCTCGCGGTTGACGGTCCTCGCCCGGCAGTCCAGGGCGCCCCGGAAGACCCCGGGGAAGGCGAGAAGGTTATTGATCTGGTTCGGATAATCGGAGCGGCCGGTGCCCACGATGAAGGCTCCCGCGGCCTTCGCCTCCTCCGGCATGATCTCGGGGGTGGGGTTGGCCATGGGGAAGACCACGGCCTTTTCGGCCATGGAGGCGACCATCTCCCGTGAAACGATCCCGGGGGCCGAAACGCCGATGAAAAGATCGGCGCCCTGCATGGCGTCGGAAAGCGTCCCGCGCCGCTTTTCGCGGTTTGAAAGGGCGGCCATTTCTTTATGGGCGGGATTGTCGTATTCTTCTCCCTCGCAGAGGATCCCGGATTTATCTACCATGGTCAATTCGCCGATCCCCATGGAGAGAAGATGCTTTCCGATGGCGACGCCGGCCGAGCCCGCGCCGTTGATCACCGCGCGGATCCCGGAGAGATCTTTTCCCGCAAGCTTCAGGGCGGAAAGCGCCGCGGCCCCCACCACGATGGCGGTGCCGTGCTGGTCGTCGTGGAACACCGGGATGTCGCAGATCTCCCGAAGCCTTCTTTCGATCTCAAAGCAGCGGGGAGCGGCGATATCCTCCAGATTGATCCCGCCGAAGGATCCCGCGAGAAGCGAAACCGTCCGCACGATCTCGTCCACGTCCTTGCTCCGGATGCAGAGCGGGACGGCGTCCACGCCGCCGAAGGCCTTGAACAGGACGCATTTTCCCTCCATCACCGGCATGCCCGCCTCCGGGCCGATGTCGCCGAGGCCGAGCACCGCGCTCCCGTCGGTGATCACCGCCACCAGATTCCACCGGCGCGTCAAGTCAAAGGAGAGCGAAGGGTCCTTCTGAATGGCCAGACACGGCTCCGCCACCCCGGGGGTGTAGGCGAGGGAAAGCTCCTCCCGGGTGGAAAGCGGCACCCGGGGCGTGATCTCCAGTTTTCCGCGCCACGAGGCGTGTTTTTGAAGCGATTCCTTGCGGATGTCCATAGAGCGTGACTCCTTTCAGTCGGCAGAGCGAATCTCCGGCTCTCCCGGAGAGAGCATCGAGGCGGGATCGAGAAGGGCCGAGGCCTCCTCTTTTTTGAGGAAACCGAGCTTTTCGGCGGCCTCCGGGAGGGTCAGCCCCTCGCGATAGGCGGTTTTCGCCGTCTCCGCGGCCCTTTCGTATCCGATCCTCGGGGAAAGGGCGGTGACGGTCATAAGGGTCTTTTGAAGGTTTTCCTCCATCCGCGCCTTTTCGGGCTTCATGCCCGCAAGGGCGCGCTTTTCAAAGGAGCGCATCCCGTCGGCAAGAAGGCGCGCGGACTGCAAAAAGTTATAGGCCGTCACCGGCAGGAAGACGTTCAGCTCGAAATTCCCCTGGGACGCGGCGAAGCCCACCGCAGCGTCGTTTCCCATGACCTGCACCGCGATCATGGCGATCGCCTCGCACTGGGTGGGGTTGACCTTGCCGGGCATGATGGAGGAGCCGGGCTCGTTTGCGGGAAGGATGATCTCGCCGAGACCGCACCGGGGGCCCGAGGCCAGCCAGCGCAGGTCGTTGGCGATCTTCATCAGGGACGCGGCCAGCGCCTTCAGAGCGCCGTGAGCAAACGCCAGATCGTCCAGCGAGGTGAGGGAACGGAACTTGTTTTCCGCCTCCCGGAAGGGAAGCCCCGTGAAGGAGGAAAGCGCCCTGGCGGCCTCCCGGCCGAATCCCCGGGGGGAATTCAGCCCGGTGCCCACGGCGGTGGCGCCGAGGGGAAGGGAGAAAAGCGGCGGAAGGGCGGTCTTGATCGCCTCCCGGCATCCCTCCAGCATGCCCCGCCACCCGGAGATCTCCTGGGAAAAGGCGATGGGCACTGCGTCCTGAAGATGGGTCCGCCCGGTCTTCAGGATGCCCCGGTTCTCCTCCTCCAGATCCTTCATCCGACCGATCAGGTTTTCCAGGGCGGGAAGCACCTCTTTGGAGAGGATCGACGCGGCGCTGATGCGCATGGCCGCGGGGAAGGCGTCGTTGGAGCTTTGGGAAAGGTTCACGTCGTCGTTGGGATGAAGCAGGTCTTTCCCCGCTTCGGCGTTCCCGGCGTGGGCGATGACCTCGTTGAAATTCATGTTGGTCTGGGTGCCGGAGCCGGTCTGCCAGACCGAAAGGGGAAACTCGTCCCGGTACTCGCCCCGGAGGATCGCGTCGGCGGCGCGGACGATCAGACGGCGCTTTTCATCGGTCATGCGGGAGGGAAGAAGGGTGTGATTCGACTCGGCCGCCGCTTTTTTGAGAAGAGCGAAGGCCGAGAGAAGCTCCGGCGGCATCTTTTCCCGGCCGATGGGGAAGTTTTCAAGACTCCTCTGGGTCTGGGCCCCCCAGGCGTGATCGGCGGGTACCGCGATCTCGCCCATGGAATCGTGTTCGGTGCGGAATTGGGACATACCGGCCTCCGTGTTTTTCAGAATGGAACCGGCGAGGGCGCTTTTGAAGCCTTTGCCGTTCTTTGGAATAAGTATACCACGGGATGCATTTTTTTTCAACCGCCGCCGCGTTGCGAAACCCGAAAGAAAATGCTATACTGGTTCTGTCGAAAGGCGAAGGGGGGAAAGACGCGATGCGATACCGGGAGGCCCGGGAGGCCGAACTGATCAGGCGGCTGAACCGCTTTGCCGCCCTGGTCCTTTTTGAGGGGAGAGAAGAGACGGTCCACGTGAAAAACACCGGCCGGCTCGGCGAGCTTCTCTATCCGGGAAGCAGGGTCTATCTCACCCCGGCCGCGGGGGAAGGGCGCAGGACGCGCTTTGACCTGATCGCCGCGCGCGACCGGGAGGGAAAGCTATATAACGTCGACAGCCTCGCCCCCAACCGTGCGATGAAAGAGTATCTGGAAAAGCAGGGGTACGACCGGGTGATCCCGGAATACAGATACGGCGCCTCCCGGCTGGATTTTTACATGACGAAAAACCGGGAAGAACACCTGACCGAGGTCAAGGGCTGCACCCTGATCCGGGAGGGCGAGGGGATGTTCCCCGACGCGCCCACCGCCCGGGGGACGAAACACCTTCTGGAGCTTGCCGAAGCGAAAAAGGCGGGATACCGCGCCTCGGTCTCCTTCGTGATCCAGACCGAAGGCGTCTTTTCGGTCCGCCCGAACAGCGAAACCGACCCCTCTTTCGCCGGAGCGTGGCAAAAGGCCTCCGAGGCGGGCGTGGAATTCTTCTTTTATCCCACCCGCGTCACCCCTGAAGAACTGACCGTCCTTCCTCCCCGGAAAGGGAGCGGACGGGAAAACGAGGAAAGCCTATGAAGATCATTTCGCGCCCCCCGGGGGGCGTCAATCTGAAAGAACCCTTCCTTCCCGGCTCCGGAGGAAGCAGGAATTTCCGCATCCCCTGCCTCTGGGCGGGGGAGAACGGGCGGCTTTTCGCCGCCATGGACGTCCGCTGGGACGCGGAGGCCGACGGCGGCGGGCTGGCGGTGGCCTTCGCGCGCTCGGACGACGGGGGAGAAAGCTGGGAAACCTCCTTCCCCGGCTTTTTCGGGGACTCGGGAGGAAGGCACGACGGCTCGGCCGCCACGCTGATGGATCCCCAACTTACGGTAAGCGGAGACACGGTCTATCTCCTGTGTGATCTTTTCCCGCACGGGCGCGCCCTGCTTCAGGGCGCGGGCGGAGCCGACGAAAAGCTTTCACCCGGCGCGGGACTTGACCGGAACGAGGATCTTCTTCTCCGGAAACGGGGCGAGGAGGAATACCGTTTTCATCTTTCAAACGGCTGCATCCTCGACGAAAAAGGGAGAAAGGTCAAGGAATATGAGGTCGGCCCCTTCTTCTCACTCAGGGGTGAGGGGGAGGAGAGCAATCTCTTTTTCCGCGGCGCGCCGTTTGAGGCGTATCCCACCTCCTATCTCTGCCTGCTGGTCTCCCGGGACGGCGGCAAGAGCTTTGAGGAGCCGCGGCTCCTTCCGGGAAAGCACGACGAAGAGGCCTTTCTCGGCACCGGCCCGGGCCGGGGACTCGTGACGAAGAGAGGGGAGATCCTCTTCCCGGTCTATAACGGCGGGGAGGCGGGGCTTTTATACTCGGCCGACGGCGGGAAAAGCTTCCGGCGCTCCCCCGGGGTCAGGGGAAGCGAAAGCCAGGCGGTGGAGCTTCCCTCGGGAAAGCTGCGCCTTTTCCTCCGGAACCCCTCGGGCTTTCTCTCTTACGCCGACTTCGCCCGGCGGGACGGGGGCTTTGTCCCCGTGAAAGAGGTCCGGACGGGTTACGCCCTGGCGTCCAACTGCATGGCCTCGGCGATCGCCTTTGAGAAAGAGGGAAAAACGAAGCTCGCGCTTTCCGCGCCGTCGGGAGAAGGACTCTGGACCGGCCGGTACGGCGGGCGGATCACGCTTTTCGATCTGGATGAAAACGAGGAGCTGATCCCCGCTTCGGAGATCGCCGTGGGAAAGAAGGAGGACTTTTTCGCCTATTCCTGCCTTGCGGCGCTTCCCGGAGGAAAGCTCGGGATCCTCTATGAAGACAGCTGCATCCGGTATATGGATAAGCCGCAGGGCGCGGGGATCTCCCGCGCAGTGTTCCGAAAGATCCCTCTCGGGGAGGCGAAAACGTGAAGGACGAAAAGAAGCTTCTCCCGGAGGCGATCCCGCGTCTTCTCGCCTGGTACCGGGAGAACCGGAGGAGCATGCCCTGGCGCGACGACCCCACGCCCTATCACGTCTGGGTCTCGGAGATCATGCTCCAGCAGACCCGCATCGAGGCGGCGACGCCCTACTATCTCCGGTTTATCCGGGAGCTGCCCGGGATACGAGAGCTTGCGGCGGCGGAGGACGAGAAGCTGATGAAGCTCTGGCAGGGTCTCGGCTATTACAGCAGGGCGCGCAATCTGAAAAAAGCGGCCGGGGTCGTCGTCCGGTCTTACGGCGGCGCGCTTCCGGAGGAGGCGGCGGAACTCAAAAAGCTTCCGGGCATCGGCGACTACACGGCCGGCGCCATCGCCTCCATCGCCATGGGAAAGCCGGAGCCCGCGGTGGACGGGAACGTCCTCCGGGTGCTCTCCCGGCTCTTCGCCTCGGAGGAGGACGTGCTCGATCCCGCCGTCCGGAAAAGCGCGGCGGACGCGCTCCGCGCCGCCTATCCCCGCGGGCGGGACGCTTCTGACCTGACCCAGGGGCTGATGGAGCTGGGGGAGGTGGTCTGCATCCCGAACGGCCTCCCGCTCTGCGAAAACTGCCCGCTTTCGACCCTGTGCCGGGCGAAAGAGCGCGGCGTCGCCGAAAAGCTTCCCGTGAGATCGCCGAAAAAAGAGAGACGCGTCGAAGAAAAGACGGTCCTGATCCTCACCGACGGGACCCGCTTCGCCCTCTCAAAGCGGGAGGAAAGAGGACTGCTTGCGGGGCTTTGGGAGTTTCCCTCGCTTCCGGGCAGACCGGGGGAGGAGGAGATCCTCCGGATCCTCCGGGAAAAGGGGGTCCCCGCGGAAAAGATCGTCCCCGCGGGGGAGGCGAAGCATGTATTTACCCACGTGGAATGGCACATGAAGAATTATATCGTCAGGGTCGCGACGGCGCCGGAGGGGTTTCGTTTCCCGGACCGGGAAACGCTTTTCCGGGACTACGCGGTGCCTTCGGCCTTCCGGCGCTGTCTGGAAGAGATCAGAAAGCTTCCCGGGGATCTCCGGGAAGCGCAGAAAAACGAGGAGGAATGAATCGTGATCGAAAAGCTTTACTGGGAAAACCCCGCGGGGCAGTCCTTTCACTATATCCGCTATCTCCCGGAGGAGCTTCCCGCGGGGGAAAAGCTCCCACTGGTCTTCTTCCTGCACGGCGCGGGGGAAAGAGGACCCGCCGACGGAAGCGAGCTTGACCGGGTCTTCCGGTATTTCTGGCTGGAGCGCGCCGAAAACGGGGAGAAATTCCCCTTCATCATGCTGGCGCCCCAATGCCCGGACGGGAAATACTGGGGGTCCTATATCGAATCGCTGAACAGGTTCCTGGACGACGCGATCCGCGATCTTCCGGTGGACGAGAAGAGGATCACCCTCACCGG
>CACYBP010000292.1 GCA_902772625.1 Oscillospiraceae bacterium | reverse complement strand
CTCGGGAAGGGTCACGGAAAGCCCCTTTTTCAAAAGCTCCTCCCCCGGAAGGGAGAAGACCTCGCCCGTGTCGGCGTTCCGGAGCTCGTAGATCCGCCCGGGCAGGGCGAAGGGGAGACGGAAGAGGAAGGAAGTCTCCTTCGCTTCCTCCATGCGGAAGGCGAGAAGGACGCTTTCGCCCGAGGCGGGATCGTCGTAGGCAAAGCCCGTCCAGTGATCCAGGTCGCACGCGTGCCGCCAGGCGGTCAGGGGATAGAAGTCCTTTGTCAGGAGGTTTTGCACGCTTTTCCACTCGGCGAAATTCTTGCGCATCAGCTCGTAATCCAGCGCGGGATTCTCGTTGAAGGCCTCGCTGATGTTGTAGATGGGAAGATAGGAGGCGCGGGCCACGTAGGGCGAGCTTCCGCGTCCGGTGCTGGCCTCCAGCTGCGTGGCGGTCTCTTTGGTGCTGGAGCCGTGGAAGGGGATCCAGCGGCAGAAGGTGGCGGTCTGGGAAAGGCGCATGGAGGAGGTGGTGCGGTCGAAATCGGAGCGCATCAGCGGGAAGGCGCGGCGCATGGATTCCAGGTCGTTGCGCCCGCCGCCGGAGGCGCAGGAGTCGACGAAGGTGCATTTGCCGTTTTTCCGGCAGAAATCGATGATCCCGTCCCACAGGGCGTAATGCCCGACGATGCATTTGTTTTCGGTGATCCCGGCGCGGGGAAGCCCCAGCCGGCGGCTCTCCTCCCCGTCCCGGTAAGGCCAGGCGAAGCCGGGATCGCTGTTGTTGTCCTCACGGTACATGTCCACCCGGTTTTCGCCCATCATCTTCGTGATCCGCTCCAGAGTCCAGCGGAGGCAGTCCGGATCGCCGAGGTTGTTGGTGCGCACCTTTCCCCCGCCGATGCTCCATTCCTCTTTGTACCCGTAGTTTTTCACCAGGGACTCCACGCCGGTGACCCGCTCCGGCTCAAACCAGACCAGGACCTTCATTCCCTTTTCGTGGCAGGCCTCGTTGGATTCCCGGAAGGAGGTCCCGGGCCATTTGACCCGGTCCAATTCCCAGCTTCCCACCGTGCCCCACCAGTCGGTCTCCACGGTGTTGCCCGCGGGATCGAAATACCATCCGGCATCGAACCACCGGAAATCGGTCAGCATATTTTCTTTTTCAAGCTTCGCAAGGGTCCGCTGCCAGGTAAAGGAGCGTTCCGAGATGCTGCCGTCGGAATTGGGAAGCCCCGTGTCATTGGCAAAGAAGGCGGTGGAGAAAGGGCGGAGGGGATCGCCCGCGGCGTTCGCCTTTGGAAGGTTATACTTCATATACCATTCGCGCCATAGATTCGAGGCGTCGTCGGCGCTCCGCCCTTTGTAGGGGAGGATCGCCACCAGACCCGTGCGGACTGTCTCCCCCGGAAGAAGAGAGGCGGAAAGCGTGACGTCGGTCTTCGCCCGGACCCGCACGCCGTCTTCTCCCGCCGAAAAGAGAGCCTCCCAGGTGCCCGCCCAGCCCAAGGCGATCATGGCGCCGCCCGCGCTGCAGGAAAGGTCGAAATAGGGGAAGACGATATGGGTGGACCGGCCGCCTGTGGAAAGAAAATACTTGTCGCTTTTCAGAAGATCGTGCTCGTAGGCCGCGTAGTAATGCTCGTGATCCCCGAGATTGCCGCGCAGAAGCGGCTTCTTCCCCGGGAAGAAGGCGTCCAGGGCCGTCACGTCCGAGAGGACGCCGGAGGGCTTTTTTCCGACGTTTTCGAACCGGACGACGTATTCGCATTCTCCGAATTCTCCGTTATAGAAGGCGTCAAAGGTGACGCGAAGCCGGTCGTCCACCTTCGCGCGGGTGACGACGCGGACGCCCGCCTCTTCCTTCGTCACGGTACGGCGGGCTTTCAGCCCGGCGAAGCCCCGGTGAAGCTCTCCCTCGTACCGGAAGGTGAAGGGAACCGTTTCCGGTTTTTTCAAAAGCCTTTGAAAGAGCCGCTTTCCGGCGGAAAGATCCAGCGCCCGTTTTGACATAGTTCCTGCTCCTTTATCTTTTTTTCCGGCGGCGTGGAAGGAGACCTTCCCCGGCGGGGATCTGCCGCGTTCCTGCCGCGGGATTATTTTATCATACGGCTCTTTTCCGCGCAAGCGGGATTTGCCGGGGGAAACGGCATCCGGAGACGCGTCCGGACCGGCGGCAGTTCCCCGGACCCTACTGAAAACACGCATGCCGCGGGAAACAAAGCTTCCGGCTTGAGGTATGCGAAAGCCCGGGGGAGACGCTTCGGAAAGAAGCGCCTCCCCCGGGCGGATAAGCTGACGTCAGGATTCCCAGAAAGCTTTTTCTATTGCTTCCACGCTGGGATAAGCCTCCCGGATGGCGTCGGTGAGGACCTTCATTTTGGCCCGGACGCCGGGAGCGTCGGCATAGGGATCCTCTCCGGAAGAAGCTTCGGCCTGCTCCCACATGGTCATGAAGACGTCGGCCCGGTCCTCCATCTGATCGGTGGTGGCGTACCAGGTGACGAAGTATTCCGGCCGGTAATCGTCTTCGCCGTAGGAATACCCTTCGGGATTCAGGCTGTCCCATTCATCCCAGAGGCTTCGGCCCTTTTCGTCCCGGAGGTCGTGGATGCGTACCTCGATCAGGTGCATGAACTCGTGGGGCAGGTGACTTTCGGAGAATTCGTCGGTGGCGAAGCAGATCAGGAATTCCTCGGCGGTGAAGCCGGAGGCAAAGGCCGCCGCCGAGCCGGGGATCTCCTTCACGATATAAATATCAAAGCTTTCGTGATTGACGCTCCCGTAGGGGTAACCGGTGTACATCTCGCGGGTGAAGCCCGCGGGAAGCTTCCGGAGGAAGCGGCCGAGCGCAAGAAGCAGGCGGTATTGCTCAAGCTCCGAGACCCCGGTGACGCATTTGTTGGGGACGGCGTCCTCTTCGGGATTGCTGTCGTCCCAGGGGGTATAATCGGCGGGCGGCGCCTCGTCCAGATGCAGGGTGATCTCGTATTCCTTCAGGAACTCGTCCTTCAGGGCTTTGTTTTTCTGATAAAGAGAGAACGCGGTTTCCCGGCTGGCGTCCAGAGGGCCCTCGGACTCCCCATCGAAGCGCCAGAGATAGAAAACCTCGACGCAGCCGGACTGTGCTTCTCCGCTTCCGATTTCCGTTTCGCTCTCCGGAGAAGATTCGCTCTCCGGAGACTCATCCATAGGCGGAGCCTCCACCGGATCGTCGAAATACTGCACGGCCTGCACCGCGAGCAGGGCGTACCCGTCGCCGAGATGGAAGGCGCGGCTGGTGTAGGAGACGTTCCCTTCGTCGAAGATCGCGGGAAGGGTGACCGTGGCGCGCACGGTTTTTTCGTCAAAATCGAACACCCGGCAGGACATCGGCTCGCTGTTCTCTCCGTAGCGGATACAGGCGATCTCGCGCCCCCTGCTTCCGGCCACCGACTCGTAATCGCTTTCAAAAAGCCAGACCGCGTCGGGGTCGTCCGCGAAGGACAGGGCGGAGATCGTCTGCTCCCCGCTTCCGGGGAAGGAGGAAAAGCCGAAGCCCTCTTCTGTATAGGAATAGCGGGGGAGCAGGGGGTAATTGCCGTCGTATCTTGAGGGCTCGTTCACCGGCCCGTAGGGGATCATGTCCTGAAGACGCCCGTCGCGGTCATAAAGGGCCGCCCACTTTTCGTAGGGGTTATAAAGCACCAGCGTGCCGTTTTCCCCGATGGCGAGATGGGAAAAATACAGCGCGGGCGCTTCGCTCCACGGATCCGGCTCGGTCTCGGGCCGGGGCTCGGGATCGTGCCAGGGCTCCAGAACGACCCGGTCGGAGACCTTTCCGGTCGCCATGTCGATGAAGACCAGAAAATCCTCGCCGTTCCCGTCCTTCGCCGCCGGGTCGTAACGGGAGGCGTACACGACGGCCTCGCCGCCGTGCACGGCCATAGAGGAGAAGTTTTCGCCTTTGCCGTTGTTGTCAAAGCGAAAAAGCTCGTAAAGCCCCGGGGACAGAGGTTCAAGCTCCTCCGGCGCGGCGGTTTCGGAGTTTTCAGCCACGGGAGCGGATTCGCCCACGCCCCGCGGGGAAAGGAGCGAGCAGGAAGAAAACAAAAGGATCAGGAGAAGAACGCAGGGAAGAAAAAAACGTTTCATAGACTGCCTCCGTCGTGTACTACGGATTTTGACGGAGGAGGCGGCGCAAAGTTCCCGCCTCCGGGCGAAAAAAGCGCCGAAAGAGGCGGTGGAGTCTTGCGAAATCCCGCGGGATCCTGTATAATAAAAGGCGTTTTGACACGGGGAAAGCGCGCTTTGCGCCGAAAACGAAAAGAGGATGAAAAAATGAAAGCCTTGATCCTGAATTCGGGACTGGGGACCCGGATGGGCGTCCTGACCAAAGAGCATCCCAAATGCATGACCGATATCTCTCCCACCGAAAGCATCCTGTCCCGCCAGCTTACGCTTCTGGAAAAGGCCGGGATCGACGAGGCGGTGATCACCACCGGCCTTTTCGACCCGGTCCTCCGGGAATACGCGCGCGGTCTCGGCACGGGGATGAAACTGACCTTCGTAAAAAACCCGCGCTATGCCGAAACCAATTATATCGCCAGCATCGATTACGCCCGGGACTTTCTTTCGGGGGATATCCTGCTTCTTCACGGCGATCTGGTGTTCGAGCCGCGGGTGCTTTCCCTGGTCCTGGAGACAGGCGGAAGCCTGATGACCGTGTCGAAAAGCGTTCCGCTGCCCGAAAAGGATTTCAAGGCGGTGGTGGAGAACGGCCGGATCCGGAAGGTCGGGGTGGAATTCTTTCTTAACGCCGTGGCGGCCCAGCCCCTTTACCGTCTGACCGAAAGAGACCTTTTCATCTGGCTTCAAAGGATCCGGGAATTCGTGGAGGCCGGGAACGACCGCGTTTACGCCGAAAAGGCCCTGAACGAGGTTTCGGACCGGATGGAACTTCGTCCGCTGGACGTGGGGAATATGCTCTGCAGCGAAGTGGACGATCCCCGGGATCTGGAAACCGTTTCGGGAAAGCTTGCGCGCCTGGAGGGGAGAAGGGCCTGAGACGGCCTTTTCAGGAAAAGAAAAGACAGAGCTCCGCCGCGCGGGAAATCCGCGCGGCGGAGCTTTTTCGCCTTTACATCTGGTGCTCCTCGGGGGCGTCGTCCAGCACCCGCACCCCCATCTTCTTCCGGGAGGGCGGCTCGGCCTTGGAGATCCCGGCGGGATCGAAGAGAGGCGCGACGCGGTTCTCGGGGTCTACGCGCATCTCGGGTCCCGGGGAAAGCGAGGGCTCTTTTTTCTTTTTTCGGGACAAAGGGATCACCTCCTGCCTTTACTATGCGCCGTTTCCGGAAAAGTATGCAGAAAAAACGCCGCCCGGCGGAAACTCCGCGGGCGGCGGCTGATGCGGCGGCCGACTTCTGAAGAAAGCGCCGGAGGAGGATCAGAGATGCAGAAAGAGATTCTGCGTGTGCTGGGTCTCGCCGTTTTTGATGAAGACCCGGGGGACGCGCTTGCCGATCAGGCAGGTCAATTCGTAGTTGATGGTGCCGGAGGTCAGGGCCGCGCGCTCCAGACTCTGCCCGCCCTTGCCGAAGACCACCACCTCGTCGCCCTCCTTCACGTCGTCGCGGCCGGTGACGTCCAGCATGCACATATCCATGCAGATGCGGCCCAGGACCTTTGCCGGACGGCCGTTCACCGTCATTTCACCGCCGGAGGCGTTTTTCCGGACGTATCCGTCGGCATATCCGATGGAGACCACGGCGGATTTCACCGGCTCCTTCGCCAGAAACTCGCGGCCGTAGCTGACCTCCGAGCCGGCGGGCAGGATCTTCACCTGGGACACCGCGGTCTTCAGGGTCATGGCCGGGGTGAGGGAAAGCTTTTCGCGCATGGGACTCGCTTCACGGCTGTCGGGGTAATATCCGTAAAGGATCACCCCGGGGCGCACCGCGTCCAGAGAGAATTCGGGGTAATTGATGATGGCGGCGCTGTTGGAGCAATGCCGGGTCCCCATGGGGACCCCCGCGGCCTCGGCCGCCTCCACGGCGGCGGTGAACAGCCGGAACTGCCGCTCGGTGAAGACGCGGTCGGCGCTTCCCGGCTCGGTGGAGCCGTCTGCCGAAGAGAAATGCGTGAAGACGCCGGTGATGGAAAGCCCGGGGAGAGAGGCGATCTTCTGGATCTCCTCCACGGCGCGCGGAAGGTCTTCTTCATCCCGCACCACGATCCCGAGCCGGGACATGCCGGAATCGATCTTGACGTGCACCGGGATCCGCACCCCCGCCCGGCAGGCGTTTTCGGACAGGCGCGCGGCGTAAGTGGCGTCGGTGACGGCCTGGGTGATGCTGTTTTCAAAGAGCTCGAAGGCGAACTCCGGGGGCGTGTATCCGAGGATCAGGATATCGCCCTTGACCTCGTCCACGCGCAAGACCCTCGCTTCGTCGATGTTGGAGACCGCGAAGGCGTTGACGCCGAGCCGGTTATAAAGCCGGGCGATGGTGGAGGCGCCGTGGCCGTAGGCGTCGGCCTTGATCACGGCGATGATCCGTTTGCCGCCCGCCGCGTTCCGGATGGCGAGAAGATTTTGTTCCACGGCGTCGAGATCGATCTCGGCCCAGGTTCTTTTCAGATAATGCATAGCGTTCATGCCTTTCTTCGGTTATAGAGCGGGGAAAAACAGGATAGAGGCGATCTCCCGGTCCTCGTGAAACACCTGGACCGAGGCGACCGTGCCTTCATCCCGGTGAAAGGTAAAGCGGTAGGTCAGGGCGTCCTCCCCCCGGTAACGGGTGAAATCGGCGAAAAGCTCCTTCCCTGAAAAGCGGGACGCCGTGAGGATCCCGTTCCGGAGGGCCTCCAGCGCGCCGGGGATCAGGGTCAGGGGAGAGATTTCCAGCCCCTCGGGCGTTTCGCCCGCGAACAGGATCCCGTCGTAGGAAAGCGAGAGGTCGTCTCCGGTCACCCGGGCCGAAAGACCTGAAAGCGCCTCGGGCTCCAGCACCGTGAGGAAGACCCCGTCCCCGTCCGCCCGGAGGGAAAAGCGGTATTCGCTGATTTCTTCTCCGAGGGAGACCGT
>CACYBP010000291.1 GCA_902772625.1 Oscillospiraceae bacterium | reverse complement strand
GCGAAATGCTCGGTGATGACGCCGATGAACCGCTCCACCGAGCCGAAGACCACGCGGTGGATCATGACGGGGCAGTACTTCTGTCCGTCGGCGCCGGTGTATTCCAGATTGAACCGGCCGGGCAGCTGGTAATCCAGCTGGATGGTGCCGCACTGCCAGGTCCTTCCCAGGGAGTCCTCCAGATGGAAGTCGAGCTTCGGCCCGTAGAAGGCGCCGTCGCCCTCGTTGAGGACGTAGGTCTTGCCCACCTTGGTGATGGCGTCGGCCAGGGCCTTCGTGGCGATCTCCCAATCCTCCTCGGTGCCGATGTGATCCTCCGGCATGGTGGAAAGCTCGATGGTATAGGGCAGACCGAACAGGTTGTAAACCTCGTCGAAGAGGCTGACGATGCGGATCACCTCGTCGGTGATCTGTTCCTTTGCGAGCAGGATATGCGCGTCGTCCTGCGTGAAAGCCCGTACCCGGAACATGCCGTGCAAAGCGCCCGAAAGCTCGTGACGGTGCACCCGCCCCAGTTCGCCGTAGCGAAGCGGCAGCTCGCGGTAGGAATGGGGCTCCAGATCGTAGATCAGGATGCTGCCCGGGCAGTTCATCGGTTTGATGGCGAAATCCTCGTCGTCGATCACCGTGGTATACATTTCTTCTTTATAGTGATCCCAATGACCGGAGGTTTCCCAGAGGCTCCGTTTCATGATCTGCGGAGTGGATACCTCCAGATAGTCCCACTTCTTATGCACCTCGTGCCAGTAATCGAGAAGGGTGTTCCGGAGCACCATGCCCTTGGGCAGGAAGAAGGGCATGCCCGGCGCCTCGTCCCGCAGGGCGAACAGGCCCATTTCGCGGCCGATGCGGCGGTGATCGCGCTTTTCGGCCTCTTCAAGCTGCCGGAGATAATCGTCCAGCTCCTTCTGGGAGGGGAAGGCGGTCCCTCTGATGCGGGTGAGCATCTTGTTGTCCTTGTCGTTTTTCCAGTAGGCGCCCGACTGATCCATGATTTTGAAGGCCTTCAGCGCCTTGGTGTAGGTCAGATGCGGACCGACGCACATGTCGATGTACTCGCCCTGCTGGTAAAAGCTGATCTCCTCGTCGGGAGCGAGGTCGCTGATATGCTCGACCTTGTAGATCTCGCCTCTTTCCTCCATCAGTCCGATCGCCTCGTCCCGGGGGAGAATGAAGGCCTTGATGGGAAGATTCTCTTTGACGATCCTTTTCATTTCGGCTTCGATGGCCTGAAGATCCTCGTCGCCGAGCTTTCTGTCGCCCAGATCCACGTCGTAATAGAAGCCCCGCTCGTTGGCCGGGCCGTAGGCGAAGCGGGCCTCCGGCCAGAGACGGCGGATGGCCTGCGCCATGACGTGCGCCGCCGTATGCCGTATGACGTGCAGCTCTTCTTCCGGCGCGCATTCGCCCACGTGACCGTCGTGATAGATGACTTTCATGTTCCTTCTCCTTTTCTTTTTTTCGGCGGCCTTTTCCGCCGCGCCGCCCGCGGGGAACGAAAAACACCCTTGAAGGCTTTTTCGCCCTCAAGGGTGCAAATACTTTGCACGGTCCCACCTTGATTTTTCACTCAGCGCCGTCTCCGGCGCTCTTTCCCTTAACGCGGGAGAACGGCGGCGCTTTTTTGTCCGCGCCGCGGCTCGGGATTGGTTTTCGCCCCGGGATCCGGAAGGAACTTCCACCGCGTGTTCCTCTCTCTTGCCGGTCTTTACAGGGGTACTCGTTCCGTCTTGGCCTTTTTGCGTGATCATTATAGCCGCTTTTTACGCTTTTGTCAAGAGGTTTCGGCCGTTTCCTGGCATAGGCGCGGTCTCTTCCTTCATTTTGCGGGGGACGGGGCGCTCTTTCGCTTTTTCCACCGGCCCGAGACCAGATAGATCCCGCCGATCAGGAAGGGCACCAGCCCCGCCAGGGCGTTCCCGTACCAGAACCCCACGATCCCCATCGAAAGCGCCACCCCGAGAAGCAGGGCCAGGCCGATCCGGGCCACGATCCCGTCCAGAAGCGCCACCAGAAGGTTCAGCCGGGAGTTCCCAGACCCGTTGATCAGGGCAAAGTTTGCCGGGCGGAGCGTCGCCCCGAGATACTGCACCATGGCCACCGGGATATATGTCAGAGCCATTTCCAGCACCGCCGGATCGTCCGAGAAGAGGCCGAAAAGCCACTCCGGCCGGAAAAGGGTGATCAGGGCGAAGATCCCCGATGGGATCGCCACCACCCAGAGCGCGGTAAATACCACCTTTGGCACCCGTTCGGTCTTCCCGGCGCCCAGCGCCTGGGAGATCATGGCGCCGCCCGCCGAGGAGATGGCCTGGGACACCACGCCGATCATGCCCTCCAGCTTCCGGGCCACCCCGGTCACCGCCACGGCCACCGTGCCGTAGGTGTTCACGTAGGAATTGACGAAGAGCATGGAGAAGGTCACCGCCGCCGACTGGATCACCATGGGGATCCCCAGGGAAATAAGCGGCCCGGTCACCGATTTATATAATTTGAAATGCTTCGGGTGAAAATCGAATCCGATCTGATCCCG
>CACYBP010000290.1 GCA_902772625.1 Oscillospiraceae bacterium | reverse complement strand
GCCGACGACTCCGAAAGAGAATGGGGCACCCAGGATTGGGCGGCGAAATCGGCGGATTACGCCGCCAAGGGCTTCGTTCCGGTCTCCATGAAAGAAGACTTCGCCGAGATCTACCCCGCGGGGATCACGAAAGCCCCTGAGCAGTACGTCCCGGCGGACGCCTCTTCTGAAGAAGCTCCCGGCAAGGCCGCGTAAAGCCCCGCCCGGCGGAGGCCTTCCCCCGCCGCCTTCTTTCCTTTGTTCGGTTTGTTCTGAAAACGAGCCCTCTGAGATCACCGGTCTCAGAGGGCTTTTCCGTTTCTCCTGCCGAAGAAAACCTTTCTCCCGGAGGCGCCCGCTCGCGGGAAAGCACGCTGCGGCGCCATCCTTCTGGAAAAAGCCGCGCAAGAAAGATCCCATCGCCGCGCCCCCGTCGATTTCACTTGACACAGAGCCGTTTTTGATATATAATCGGCTTAGTCAAACGATTGACCATTGAGGCAGGGTGACAGAATGGCATCTTTGAAGGAAGTGGCGGAAAAGGCGGGGGTATCGGTCAGCACGGTATCCTACGTCCTGAACGGCAAGAAAAAGGTCAAGGAAGAAACGCTGGAGCGCATCCGCGCGGCGGTGGAGGAAACGGGATACGTGACCAACACTCTGGCCAGAAGCCTGCGCGAAGGCAGATCCCGCCTGATCGGCCTTATCATCCCCAACGCGATCGAATACACCTGGGAGGACATCGTCACCGGCGCGGAGCGGTGCCTCGAGCCCAAAGGATACCACGTCGTCTGCTCGATCTGCCGCAACGACGCCCTGCGGGAGGAAAAGAGCGTGGCGAATTTCCTGGAACTGAAGGTGGACGGGATCATCCTGGTGGGCATCTCCGACCCCGACCGGATCCGGGCTCTGGCCGGCGATCTGCCGGTGGTCTACGTCGAGCGGACCCTTTCGGACCGCTATTCCTACGTCGACATGGATTACCGGAAGGTCGCGGGGATCGCGGTCAGGCATCTCTTCGACTGCGGGAAAAGAAACGTCGGTCTGATCACCGGCCCCTTCCGGTATCAGTCCAGCGCGCTCTTCGTCGAAGGCGCGCGTCGGGAGCTGCGGGAGCTCGGTCTCGGCGCGGATAGCGCCCCCGTCGCCGAGTGCGATTACACGCTGGAAGCCGGCGCCGAGGCCATGAAGCGCCTTCTCTCTTCCGGAAAGCCGGTGGACGGCGTGGCGGCCTTCAACGACCGCATCGCCGCCGGCGCGATCCAGGCGCTTCACGCCCGGGGACTTGGGATCCCGGAGGACGTGGCGGTGATCGGGCACAACGATTATCCCTTCTGCAAGGCGATCTTTCCCTCCCTTTCGTCGGTGCGGAAGGATTCGGAAAAAATGGGGTATCTGGCCTCCGGGATCCTTCTCCGGAAGATCGGCGATCCGGAGGCCGCGGAAGAGCAGTACAAGCTGGAGCCGCCCGGGCTTTCGGTGCGCTCTTCCACCGTAAGGGAGACCGTGAGAGAATAAAAAGACTCAGAGGCGGGCGGACGCTTCCCCTCCCCGCTCAGGCCGGGAAGGGGCGGATTTCGCACGCTTTATGAAAAAAGAAGAACACGGAGGACGATATGCAAGTCAATAAAGTCAAAGCGGCCGTCGTCGGCTGCGGCATGATCAGCGGGATCTATCTCAAGAATCTTTCGGGCAAAACCGGTCTTTTCAACAGCATCGAGGTCGTCGCCTGCTGCGATCTTGACGCGGCGGCGGCCGAAAGGCGCGCCGCGGAGTTCGGCCTGAAGGTGATGACGCTGGAGGAGATCTGCGCCTCGGACGAGATCGAGATGGTCATCAATCTCACCACCCCCGCGGCGCACTACGGCATTATCAAAAAGGCGCTTCTCGCGGGGAAGCACGTCTATACCGAGAAGGTCATGTGCGTCGAGCTGGACGAGGCGAGAGAGCTTGTGCGTCTCGCGGATGAAAAGGGCGTGTATCTCGGCGCGTCGCCCGACACCTTCCTCGGTTCCGCGGTGCAGAACGCCCGGCAGATCGTGGAATCCGGCCTGATCGGGGAGGTGACCTCCTGCCACGCGTCGGTCAACCGCGATTACAGTCTGATGCCCGAGCTGATCCCCTACGTCGTGAACCGGGCGGGAGGCATCGGCTTTGACGTGGGCATCTATTACGTGACGGCGCTTCTGAACATCATGGGGCCGGCGACCCGGGTATCCGGCATCATGCGGACCCGGAATCCGGAGCGGGCGCATTTCATGACCAAGCGCGATAATTTCGGCGATCCCTATCTCATGAAGAGCGAAAATCTCGCGGTGGGCGTCATGGATTTCGCCAGCGGCGCGGTGGGTACCCTTCATTTCAATTCGGAATGCATCATGAACGAGCAGGCCCACCTGATCCTCTACGGCACCCAGGGGATCGTGTTCATGGGGAATCCGGATCACTTCGGCGACGAGGTGAAGCTTTTGCGGAAGGGTCAGACCGAACCGGTGGTCATTCCCGCCAATTTCGGCTATTCGGAAAACAGCCGCGGCATCGGCGCGGCCGAAATGGCCTGGGCGATCCGCAGAGGCAGAAAGCACCGCGCCAGCAAGGAGATGGCTCTCCACGCGCTGGAAATCCTTTTCGGCGTCGAGATCAGCGGCCGGGAGGGGCGGTTTTACGAGATCCAATCGACTTTTGAGAAGACGCCGCCTCTCAAGCCCGGCTATCTGAACGCCGGTTACTACGATTCGGATCCCGAGACGTCGCTGGTGGATTGACCCGGCGCGTATCCCGGAAACCATACAAAAACACAGAGGAGGAAATCGATCGTGATAAACGAAATGAACGGCATTCTGAAGGGCTTTACGGTCACGCAGATCGGCTTTATCGTCAAGGATATCGACCTTGCGGCGGAAAAGTTTTCGAAGCTGACGGGGATGGAAGTGGCCGCCCGGTCGGACACCGCCGATTCGGATACCGGCGCGTGGAAATACCGCGGCCGTCCGCTCGGGGGCGGGATGCGCAATCTCGCCTTCCGCTTCGGCAACGTGGAGGTGGAATACATCCAGCCCTATCCCGGCGACAACGCCTGGAACGAATACCTCGAGACCCACGGCGAGGGCATCCATCACATCGCCTTTGAGGTAAAGGATCTTCACCGCGTCGCGTGCGAGCTGGAAAAAGCCGGCTATCAGCGCGTGCAGGAGGGCGAATTCGAAGGCGGCCGGTTCGCCTATTTCGACACCGTGGAGGATATCAAGACCTCTCTGGAGCTTCTGGAATTCGACGACTGACCGGCCGTCCGGAAAGCGCGGGGAAACACGGCGAAAGGAGAACTCTTATGAACGTGAACCGGATCGAACGACACGATCCCATCCAAAAGGCGCGTTGCCGTGGATACCGATCCGGGAGAAGGAGAACTTCACGGAAAGGTGCGCTTTGAAAACGGCCTCTATGTCGCCGGCATGAAGGCGGGAGAGACGGTCGTCTTCTGGCGCGGCGAAACTCCGGACACCCGCTTCCTTCCTGAAAAAAGCGTGGAAAACGGGCGCAATTACCGGGGCGTCAAGCGTATGAGCCGGTTCTGAGTCCGCTTTTCCGGCGTGCCCGCTTCACGTCAATGCCTCCCCCGTTCTGACAAAATCCCCTCTGAAATCAAGGATTTCAGAGGGGATTTCCCGTTGTATTGCCGTCAGATTGTCTTCAAAGGCGCACCTTCCGCGCCGCCGGAACGGCGCCGCGGCTTATGCGGGAAGCCCCGCGGCGTGTATCCGGTTTCGCGGCGTATGCTTTACTGATTCAAGGCCGCGGCGCCTTCGCTCTTCTCCTTCCCGTGCTCCGGGTTCCGGTAAAGGAACTCGTAGACGCTGGAAAGCTCCGGCCGTCCCTCCGCCTCCACCGAAAGGGTCAGGGTGCAGTCGGCGTAATCTCCGAGCCGCAGGATCGCCGCCGGGCCTTCCTGATGCGAGGTCGGCGCGGTCTCGGGCGCGTTCCAGAGGCAAAGCTCTCTTTCCCCGTCGGGGAGCCGGAGGACCGCCCGCACCCTCTGGGCGGGCAGCGCGTCGAAAAGATCGTTCAGGAGGAAAAGCTCCGCCGTGAAAAGCTCTCCCTTTTTCCAGAGGAACTTCCGGACCCGGGCGCTGACCATCTGCGGACGGCAGGACTCCTTCACGGCGTAGTAGGCCGGCTTCGGTCTGCCGCCGTAGGAAAGCAGGTTGTTGTTGGCGGCCGAGGGCCACGGCTCGTTATAGCACCAGTTCAGGCTCATGGAAGACACAGGCCACTGCCGCCGCGCCTCCTCAAAGATCGCGACGTAGCCCCGGGCCTGCAGGAACTGGGTGCGCTCCACCAGCTCCTCCAGAGTCCGGCTTTCCCCGAAGTAGTATTCCACCGTCTCGGGACAGAGCCAGGTATTTCCCTCCCAGGCGCCGAAGGCGTGGTGCGCCTCGTACGCGCCGCCGGGCTTCGGCGGGAAAAGCTCCTCCCCGGGGATGATCGACCGCAGGATATCGGGATCCGACATGCCCGGGCAGCCGAATTCCGTATAGGCGCTCCTGCGGCAGGAGGGCATGACCTCGTACACGTCCCGGCCGTCGGGATACCGGAAGACGTAATTCCCGTGTCCCATGCCGAAGAGCGGAGAGGTGTTCATATAAGGCCGCATGGGATCCATCCGGTAGCAGTTGGAGGCCAGAAGTCTGAGCGCCAGCGATTGCTCGTCCATGCCGGACCAGTCGTTGAAAAGCTCGTTGCCGCCGCACCAGATCGCGAGGCTCACGTGCCTTCTCACCCGGCGAATGATGCTCTCTGATTCCCGGTCCAGGATCTTCAGATAGTGGGGCGTTCCCACGTAGTTGTTACAGGCCAGGGGGAATTCCTGCCACACCAGGATCCCCTTTTCGTCGCAGAGGTCAAAGAAGCTCTCCTTGTTGACGATGCCTCCGCCCCACACGCGGAAGAGGTTGAAATGCGCCTCCTTCGCAAGCTCGATCTGTTTTTCATAGGTCTCGCGGGTAATAGTGCCGATGAAGATCTCCGGGTGCACCCAGTTGGAGCCCTTGGCGAAGATCCTTCTGCCGTTTACCATCATCTGGACCGGCGCGTGGTTGCGCCCCTTGGGGAAGGTCTCGGCGTCCATGCCCGCCCGGGGGTGCATTTTCAGTTCCAGATCCTTGAAGCCGATCCTCTGCCGCTTTTCATCCAGCTTGTTTCCCAGGGGATCGAAAAGCTCGGTGACGGCGGTGTAAAGCGTCTGTTCGCCAAACTCGTTCGGCCACCAGAGCTCCACCTCCGGAAGCTTCAGGGAGAAAGACAGACTCTCCTCCCCCGGCCTCTCTTCACAAAGCACCGCCTCTCCCTTCTTGTCCAGAAGGGTCCAGCGGACGCGTCCCCCGGGGCGGCTGAGCGAGACGTCCACCGTGAGATCGGCCTTCCGGTAGCCGTCGGTGAGGAGATACCGGGTTTCGGCGTCCCGGATGAAGGAAGCGGGGCGCACCTCCAGCCGGACCTCCTCGTAAAGGCCGCTGGGGATCAGGCGCGGATGCCAGTCCCATCCGTAGGAGACCGGCGGCTTGACCGAGGCCGCCGCCTGGGACCGGTCGGCCGGCAGTCCCGGGATCTTCGGCGCGGGGTAGACGACCACGGTAAGCTCGGTCCCGCTCTTTACGTATGCGGTCAGATCGAGATCCACCGGGGTGAACATGCCCTCCTGATAAAGAAGTCTTTCGCCGTCGGCAAGGATCTCGAATTCGTAATCGATGCCCGCCGTGGTGAAAAAGACCCGCTCGTCCCCGGAGACTTCGGTCGCGGGGATCCGGGCCTTGTAGACCCAGAAGACGTCCTCCATCCACGAAAAGAGCCTGAAATTGTCCGCGAAGCGATAATCGGGGTATCCGTGGGCGTTCGCCCAGTCAAGCTGGGCGTTTCCCGGCACCGACGCGGGGACGAATTCCTCCGGCACGGCGTCGGCCGCCGGGGCGAACCCGACCCTGAAAGAAAGCGGGATCTTTTTTACCATCGTGTCACTCCTTTCACACTGTG
>CACYBP010000289.1 GCA_902772625.1 Oscillospiraceae bacterium | reverse complement strand
GCCTGAATCGTAAGACGGGTGCGGATCTGCCGGTCTTCGGCGAGAAGCCCCTCGCTGGTGGCGATGAGGATGTTGTGGTCGAAGGAGAGAAGGCTTCCGGTGACCTGCCGGATGGCGGGATCGAATTCCTTCGCCGCGAAATAGCCTTCCTTCAGGATATCGATCTTTCTCGCGTTGGAGACCGAGGAGGGGACAATCTTAATGGGATGGATATCGCCGAAGAGCCTTTCGGTCAGGCAGATATCGATCTCGGCTTTTCCTTCGCCCAGGGCGGAGGCGGCAGCCCCGGCGGAGCGGAGAAGACCTTCTTCGCTGGTGTCCACCGTGGAGGCGGTGACGCTCCTGAGGCCCTTGAAGACGCGGATCCCCGCGCCGGCCACGGTGGCGTCGGTGATGGAGTTGACCTTGTCGTCCACCATGTTGACGGCATGGTTCAGGGTGTTTTCCAAAAAAATCTCGGCGTAATCGGCGCCGGTGGAGGCGGCGCGCCGGAGGACGCGCTCCAAAACCTCGCGTTTGATCATGGGGAAAGACTCCTTTCGTATCGGGTTATCGGAAAGTGACGGATGGAAAATCAGACCGAAGCGGTGAAAAAGAGGGAAGACCGGGAACCGGCCTTACGCCTCCGCGGGATCGCCTATGAGATCGTGGGGAGTGAGGGGAGCGCCGTCTTTTGCCGAGGCCGCGGCCGCGGCGCGCGAGACCGCCCAGGCGATGGAACGGAGGGGAAGCCTTTCGGAAAAGCCCCAGAGCAAGGCCGCGCCCGCGCCGTCCAGAGCCGCTTCCTCCCGGCCGGGGCGGGGGAGGAAGGGCACCGGCACCCGGTCGGACCCGCTGGCCAGAAGGAAGCCCTCGGCTCCCAGAGAAAGGAGCACCAGCTTGATCCCGCTCTGACAGAGGAAGGACGCGCAGTCGGCGGGGGAGAGCCGTCCGGTCAGACGCCGTGCCTCGATCAGACTGAGGGAGACCCCGAAAAGCCTTCCCAGGATCGGCGAGAGCCGGGTGCATTTCGCCGGGGAGACGCCCAGGGCGAAAAGCGGGACGCGGAGATTCTCCGCGAGAAAGAGACACACGTCCTTTTCCAGGTCGGCGCTGAACACGCACGCGTCGGCAAGGTTCAGAAGGGGAAGCCTCTCTTCAAAAAAGCTCCGGTCCAGTCCCGCGAAAAGACGGGTATCGCTCACCGAAAAAGAACGGTCGCCCCGCTCGGACATCACCTGAAGCGAGGCGGCGGGGGGAAGATCCCCCTCCGCGGAGGAAGAGACGTCGATCCCCGCAAGAGAGGAGGCCTCCCGCAGAAGCGCCGATACCGCATCGCGCCCGAACAGGGTGAAAAGCGACGGGGAAAGCCCCAGGGAAGCCAGATCCCGGGCGATGCGGTATCCGCTGCCGCCGATGGAAAAGGCGATCTCGCCGGGGTTGGGTTCGTGGGAGGAAAGGCTCTTTTCTGTGCGGGAGCCGATCTCGACCCCCGCCGCGCCGATGACGGCGATGGGATGCTTCATCATATCCGGTCCTTTGCCCGCCTTTTCGGGGCAAAGCCCCGGAAAGACGCTTATTCTACCCGCATAGTATAGCCGAAAGGGCCTTTTCTGTCAAGCGCCGGGGGCGATTTTTGCCCGGACGCCCTTGCAAAGGCCGGCGCGATATGATACACTTTCCCTGAGAAAATTCTTCCCTGCTCCGCGCCGGTTCATGCGGGGCGGAGAGCGGAAAAGAGGGAGAAAAGCCGTGCGCATCCTGATCTGCCCCGATTCCTTCAAGGGGACCCTTTCGGCAAGAGAAGCCGCGGAGGCCATGGCCGCCGGCGCCCGGCGCGCGCTGGGAGAGGATGCCCGGGTCCGCCTGC
The DNA here is from genome assembly GCA_902772625.1 of Oscillospiraceae bacterium. Lineage (GTDB taxonomy): Bacteria > Bacillota > Clostridia > Oscillospirales > QAMX01 > RUG11797. Next base: position 7,752 of record CACYBP010000289.1, on the reverse strand, counting down.
TTCCTCTCGGCGACGGAGGGGAAGGGAGCATCGACTGCTTCCTCTCGGCGGACGCCGAGGAAAGATACCGGGAGGTCACCGGCCCCTACGGCGAAAGGCTTCGGGCAAGATGGCTCTTCTTCCCCGGGACGAAGAGCGCCTACGTGGAATCGGCCGAGGCCGCGGGTCTGACCCGCACGGCCCGGCGCGAGACCGCTCTGGCCACCAGCTTCGGGGTGGGAGAGCTGATCAAAGAAGCGGCAAAAGAAGCGGACAGGATCCTTCTCGGTCTGGGCGGCAGCGCCACCAGCGATATGGGCCTCGGGATGGCTTCGGCCCTGGGGTTCGTATTCCGGGACGCGGAGGGAAAAAGCTTCGTCCCCACCGGGGCGAGTCTTTCCCGTGTGGCGTCCTTTGAAAGGCCTCCGGAGCCGCTTCCCGCGATCCACGCCCTTTCGGACGTGGAAAACCCTCTTTGCGGCCCTCTGGGCGCGGCGGCGGTGTACGGCCCCCAGAAAGGCGCCGATCCCGAAACCGTGAAAAGGCTTGACCGGGGGATGGCCCATGCCTCGGCCCTGATCGACCCCCATAAAAGCGCGCTTCCCGGCGCGGGCGCCGCGGGCGGGATGGGATACGCGGTCCTTGCCCTTCTCGGCGGCAGTCTCGGCCCCGGCATCGGGGAGATCGCCCGGGTCCTGGGTCTTGAGGAGGCGGTAAGGGAATCCGATCTCGTTCTGACCGGGGAGGGAAGCTTCGACCGGCAGTCGCTGATGGGAAAGGCGGTGGGCGGCGTCTCGTCGATCACGAAAGAATACGGCGTGCCGCTTTACGTGCTTTCGGGCGTTGCCGCGGGGAGCGGGGAGATCTATGAAAAGGGCGTCACGGCGGTCTGGCCCCTGACGCGTTATCGCCCGGCCTCTCTCCCGGACGGGGAGGAGACCCGGCGGGCTCTGAAGGATCATACGGAGGCGCTTTTGCGCACGGTCAAGGCCGCGGAAGAAGCCGCCTCCCGGAGATAAAGGAGATAAGAATATGACTTTTGAGGAAAGAAAGATCCCCCTCCTTCCCACCATGGGAAGCGAGGAGGAACGCGAAAGCGCCCGGAAGGCGCTTTACGCGAAGATGCGCGACCGCCTTTACGGCGAGATGCCCCCGGCCCCCGACAAGGTGGAGGGAAAGCTCCTCTCGCTGAACGAGGACGGATTCGCGGGCAAGGCGACCGTGGCCGAATACGAGCTCTCGTTCGACGCGCCCCTCGGCCGCGCCTCCTTCCCGATGACCTATATCGCGCCGAAGGACGGGAAAAAGCATCCCTTCTTCGTGAACATCTGCTTTGAAAAAGCGGTGCCGAACCGCTATCTCCCCGCCGAGGAGATCATCGACCGCGGGTACGGCCTGGCCACCTTCTTCTATCAGGCGGTGTCAGAGGACGGCCCCGAATTCGACGGGATCGCCCCGCTTTTCGGCACCGACCGCTCCCGTCCCCTCGCCTGGGGCAAGATCGGCATCTGGGCCTACGCCGCCTCGCGGGTGCTGGATTTCATCCTGACCCTGCCGGAGGTGGATCCCGACCGGGTGGGCGTGATCGGGCACTCCCGTCTGGGAAAGACCGCTCTGTGGGCCGGGGCGAACGATCCGCGCTTTATCCTGGCGGTCTCCAACGAGTCGGGCTGCGGCGGCGCCGCCATCAACCGCGGCAAGGTGGGCGAGACCCTTTCGGGTATGACCGACGTGTTCCCCTACTGGTTCTCCCCCGCCATGCAGGCGCTTCGCGGCGTGGATCCCGCCGAGCTGGATTTCGACGCCCATGAGCTTCTGGCCCTGATGGCGCCGCGCTATCTCCTGGTGGGCTCGGCCGAAAAGGACCAGTGGGCCGATCCCGCGAGCGAGCTTTCAGCCTGCCGCGCGGCGTCTCCCGCCTGGGACGCTTACGGCGTCGCGGGCTTCCTTTCGGACGACGAGTCTCCCCGGGTGGGCGTGAAGCGTCACGAGGGCCGCGTGGGCTATCACGAAAGGGCCGGCGCGCATTTCATGAGCCGGACCGACTGGAACGTCTATATGGACTTCCGGGATCTGCACAAGATCTGAGCGGGACCGGATCCGAACGAAAGAACCGAAGCGCCGCGCGGGCAGAAGAGCCTTTCTTCCCCCGCGCGGCGCTTTTTTCGGGGAACTTTTCCCCGAAAAAGACCGTCTCAACCGGTTGGAAAGACTTTTTCGTCCGGGAAGGACGAAAAAGCGAAGCTTTCTCGGGACGGGAACGAACTCGCGATTGATTTCCGGGAAGGTTTATGGTAAACTGGTGAAAACGAAACCAGGGGGAAAGAAGCGCACACGCTTCGGGAGGAACTGACATGGCGGACAAAAGCAAGCTTTTATTGCTTCTCGCAAACATCGAAAAGGCCGTGGTGGGGAAAAGACAGGCGGCCTCTCTTCTGGCGGTGGCGCTCCTGTGCCGGGGTCACGTGCTGATCGAGGACGTGCCGGGCGTGGGCAAGACCACCATGGTGCGCGCCCTGGCGCGCTCGCTGGATCTTCCGGTGAAGAGGATCCAGTTCACCCCGGACGTGATGCCCGCGGATCTTGCGGGGTACACGATGTACGATCCGGGTGAAAAGAAGTTTCTCTATCATCCCGGCCTTCTGATGAGTCCGATCATTCTGGCCGACGAGATCAACCGTGCCTCTCCCAGGACCCAGGCCAGCCTTCTGGAGGCCATGGAGGAGAGAAAGGTCACCGTGGACGGCAAGGAATACCCCCTGCCCTTCCCCTTCGTGGTGATGGCCACCCAGAATCCCGCCGACATGGCCGGTACCTATCCGCTGCCCGAATCCCAGATCGACCGGTTCCTTTTCAAGATCCGGCTCGGCTACCCCGAAAAAGAGGTCGAGCAGAGGATCCTCACCCTGCGTGCGAGGGGAGAAGCGGGACTTGAGGAGATCGCGCCGGTGCTTTCAGGCGCGGAGCTTCAGGAAATGCAGAAGGAGGTCCGCGAGGTCCGCGTGCCCTCCGAGCTGATCGCCTATATCGCCGAGCTCGCCTCGGCCACCCGCGCCAGCCGCGATCTTTCCCTGGGGGTCAGCCCCCGGGGCTCCATCGCCCTGCTCCTGGCCTCCCAGGCCGTGGCGTACGTGGCCGGAAGGGACTACGTGACCCCCGACGACGTGAGGAGCATGCTCCCCTTCGTGTTCTCGCACCGCCTGATCCTGAAGAAGGAGGCGATCATCGCCGGCAAGAGCGCCTCCGGGATCCTTTCGGGCATCGTCGCCTCGGTGGGCGTGCCCGGCCTGGAAGAGAAGAAATGAGACTTCTCCGTTCGCGCGCGGCGTATCTTCTGATCGTCGCCGCCGTCATGATCTATACCGCGCTGGTCAAAAGCCGCAACGCGGAGCTTCTGATGTACGGGGTGATCCTTCTCCCGGTGCTGACGCTCCTTTACGCCCTTCTGACCCTGCCCTTCATCAAGGTGACCGTCGCCCCCTCGGAGGAGCGGCCGGTGAAGGGCGACGCCGTGACCGTCGTGGTGACGGTGAAAAACCGGTTTATTTTCCCGATCCCCTACCTGACGCTTTACACGTCGGTGGACCGGGCGATCTCCTATGACCCGAAGGAGGAATTCCTGACGACCCAGATCGCCCTGGGGCCGCTGGAGGAAAGGCATCTGGAGCTGGACGTCCTGTGCCGCCGGCACGGGTATTTCACCGCCGGGCTTTCAAGCCTCGCGGTGGTGGATTATCTCCGTCTTTTCCGGCTCCCGCGCTTTTTCCGGACCCGAAGGCTTCTGATCTATCCCTCGGTGGAGGGAGGCGGCGGGGCGCTTCTCAAAAGACTTCCCTCGGTCCCCGGCGATTATCCGGTGCCGGGAAAGCGGGGAGAGATCTCCCCGGGCGCGGAGGAGATCCGCGCCTATATCCCGGGAGACCCCCTTTCGCATCTGCATCACGCCCTTTCTTCCAGAGGGCTCGGCCTTTTCACCCGGGAACCCGAACGCTACGGGCGGCAGGCGGTGAATCTGCTTTACGACAACCGCGGCGCCTCCACCGACGAGATCGACCTCCTGGCGCATCTGGCCTCGGCCATGATCTTCGACGCCACCGAGGAGAGTATGGAGGTGCGGCTTCTCACCGGCGTGCCGAAGAATTCCGTGGGTGTGGATGCCGAGGATTACGGTCCTCTGGACTTTCAGAAGGCCTTTCACCGGATTTCCGAAGGGTGCCGCGAGCCCCTGACCCTGGATCTGCGGGATCTGGATCCCGACGGCGGCGCCCTGCTTCGGAACGCGCGGCTGGTGATCTTCACCGCCGATCTCGACGAGGAATTGCTGCTCTTCGCCTCCCGGGCAAAAGACCGGGGATACGAGCCCGCGGTGATCGCCGTGGGGGACGAGCTTTACCGCGAAGAGATCTTCGACCGGCTGGGACTTGAGGTCTACTACGCCCAGGGGGAGGACGACGATCCGGTCTGGAATCTGGTCTGAGGGGGACCGGAAGCTCATTTTCAAAGAAAGGAGAAAGCCATGCTGAAAAGACTCATAACCCGGGAAAAGCTGATCGGGTACGGGGACAGGCTGGTGAAGATCCTGGTGGATTATCTGGTCACCCTGATCTTCGCCTATTTCGCCGTCTTTTCGGTGTGCGGAGCGATCCCGCACGTGGCGGAGACCTATTCGCCCGAATTGCTTCTTCGCTATACGGCTTTCTTTGCCGCCGTGTGGAATATCCTGCTTTCCAGCGCGGCTATCTCCATCCTGACCATCACCGCGCTTTTCGCCTCGGTGGCGGTGGGGGTGATCTACTATATCGCCGATCCGGGCTTTCAGAGCTTCATCGATTCCTATTTCCGGTGGATCTCCACCCTGTTCTGGAAGGTCAACGCGGCGGATGAGTTTTACGAATACGTGACCGTGATCGCGGTGACGGTGTTTTTCACCCTGCTTCTTACTTTTTTCGCCACGCGCTTTTCCAACGTCTGGCTGGTGCTTTTCCTGATCGTGCCCTTCACCGCCTATTACGATTCGGTGGGGGCCGGGACGGGGGTCTCCTACTTTATGATCCTGGTGTTCGGGCTGGCGCTCTACTATATGCGGCTCCGCCAGTCGATCTATCTGGACTACCGTCTGGCCGAACGGGACACGGTGCGCTTCGGGGCGATGAAGAACGTGGTGATGCTGCCCGCGGTGCTTCTGGCCTTTCTTCTGGTAAGCCTCGTCAACCGCATCCCCGCCGATCAGTACGCCGCGTCGGAGGTGAACCTCGGCATCAGCGCCCGCATCACCCAGTTTTTCCTGGAGACCGAGGACAATCTCTTTTCCCGGTTCCACAGCATCGACTACGAGACCGACCGCATCGGCCTTGACGACCATCAGGGGAGATTTCTCAACAATTCCGGCGTGGAGGTCCTGACCTTCGAAAGCCACGCCTCGGAGCCGCGGTATTTCTATCTGCGCTCCTATTCCTACCAGAACTACAAAAACGGCTGGGAAAGAAAGGGCGTTCTGGGCGTCGCGCCGGGGGAGACCGGCTCGCCTTTCGCCTCGGCGAGAAACGAGCTTGAAAGCGCGCGCAGCCTTCTGATCAACCGGGCGCTCAACAGCTACGGAAGCGAAGAAAAGGATCCCGCCTACGATCTGCGCCGCCAGGTGGGCAAGGACGAGGTGCGCATCCGCTATGAGGATCTGACCGCTCGCGCGATCTTTGAGGTGCCTCTGGCAAGGCAGTATTCGCTCCTCACCTCCGGAAAGGTCGCCGTATCCGACGATCTTTCGGGCTCGGGGCTTTTCTCGCCTGCGGACGTGCCGAAGGACACGACCTATTCGGCCGAATGCCTTCTGGTCACCGGTGAGGCCCGGGATTTTTACAACTACTTCGGATCGGGCTTCTACGATTCGATTTCCGAACGGGAGGCCTCCTCGATCTACCGGGGAGAGCTTGCCAAATACAAAAGCTACGCCGAAAAGATCCGGAAGAGCTACGCGTCAGATCCCGGCCTTACCGATCGGCTCTCCGCGCTGGCCGTGCGCACGGCGGGGACCGGCACCGACTATGAAAAGGCCGAGCGGATCGTCTCGTATCTCAGGGAAAACTACGCCTACGACGCCCGGCGGTACCTTCCCGGCGACGGAAGCGATTACGTCGGGGAATTCCTCTTCGACACGAAATCCGGAAACGACGTGCATTTCGCATCGGCCGCGGTGCTCCTGCTGCGCGCCGCCGGGATCCCCGCCCGCTACGCCGAGGGGTATCTGACTCTGGCCGGGGGAAGCATGGGCGAGGTCTCGATCCGCCAGAAGGACGAGCACGCCTGGGCGGAGATCTATCTGGAAGGACTCGGCTGGATCCCCGTGGAGGCCGTGCCCGGCAAGGACACGGTCCCGGCCGCGGCGGAGGAGGAGAACGACGGCCCGGATTCCTTCCTGCGGGAGCTGACGCTCCGGGATATCGGGAGCGCGATCCTCCGGGGCCTGACGACCGCCCTGACGACGGCCCTCAGGATCGTGCTCGGGGCCCTGATCGCGGCGGCCGCGATCCTTCTCGTCCTGTTCCTGAAGGAGATCGTGATCCGGGCGATCCTTGCAAGAAGACGAGGCCTTCCGGGGTACCGCGCGGGGCTTTCCTATCTTCTTTACAAAGCGCGGTTTGCCGGGCTTCGCCGGGGAAAGGGAGAAGGCCTCGGGGCCTTTGCGCGCCGGATCGACCGGCTCCTGCCGGAGGAGGAGAAGCTTCTGCCTCTGGTGGACGCGGGGTACGACGCGCGCTACGGCGGAAAAGAGCTTTCCCCCGAGGCGGAGGAAAGGCTCTCCGGGCTTCTTCGCCGGTATCCGCATTTCGCGAAGTCCCTGATCTCCGACCGGAAGAGGAGACTTCTTTCACATCTTTTATGACCGGCCGTACGTTGAATGAAGGCGGAGGGATCCCCGGATCCCTCCGCCTTTTCCTGCCTTTTGATAAAGTTGATGAAAAGAATGAAAAAAGAAGCGGAAAGAGGTTGCATTTTTTGCCGAACTGTGATAAAATCCAATGGTTGCATAAAGATAACGACGCAAAGCCTTTTTGAAATCAATGTGTAAAGGAAGAAAGCACGAATGAAAAAGTACGTCTACCTCTTCTCCGAAGGGAACGCCACGATGCGCGACCTGCTTGGCGGCAAGGGAGCGAACCTCGCCGAGATGACCGGCCTCGGTCTGCCGGTGCCCCAGGGCTTCACCATCTCCACCGAAGCCTGCACCCAGTATTACGCCGACGGCAGACAGATCAACCCCGAGATCCGGGCGCAGATCATGGAGTATATCGAAAAAATGGAAGAGATCACCGGCAAGAAGTTCGGCGATCTTGAAAACCCGCTTCTCGTCTCGGTGCGCTCCGGCGCCCGCGCCTCCATGCCGGGCATGATGGACACCATCCTGAACCTCGGCCTCAACGAGGAGGTCGTGGAGGTCATCGCGAAGAAATCGGGCAATCCCCGCTGGGCGTGGGACTGCTACCGCCGGTTCATCCAGATGTTCTCCGACGTGGTCATGGAGGTCGGCAAGAAGTACTTTGAGACCCTGATCGATCAGATGAAGGAAAAGAAGGGCATCACCTACGACGTGGAGCTCACCGCCGAGGATCTCCGGGAGCTTGCCAACCAGTTCAAGGCCGAGTATAAAAAGCAGCTCGGTGAGGACTTCCCCTCCGATCCCGTTGTCCAGCTGAAGGAAGCCATCCGCGCCGTGTTCCGCTCCTGGGACAACCCCCGCGCCAACTACTACCGTCAGCAGAACGACATCCCCTATTC
>CACYBP010000288.1 GCA_902772625.1 Oscillospiraceae bacterium | reverse complement strand
TTTCCTTCCCCGTCCTCCTCCTTCACGACCCGCAGGCTCTTTTCCTCCAGGACCTGAAGTCTTTCTTCGTTCAGCTCGTCAAGCGAGGCAAAATAGGTATTCAGGCCCTCCACCGTCACGGTCACGGTCCGGGGGGACAGGCGGTATTCGTCCGATTCGGCGGTGAGTGTCAGCTTGTCCCCGTTGGAAAGCCCCTCGGCAGGCTCGACCCGGTAGGAGACGCGGCCGGGCACCCCGGTGAGCTCTTCGAAGAAGGCGTTTTCAGGCGTTTTGAGCGCCGCCGTTCCCTCCCCCGCGAGGCCTGAATAGATCACCTCCACCCCCTGGAAGGGGTCGAGCTTCGGCTTGGCCGCTTCGGTGATCACGCGTCCGATCAGCATGACGGCAAAGCCCGTGAGGAAGAGCCCCAGTATCACCAGAAGCGCGATGATCTTCGGCAGTCTCTCCCGCTTTTTCCGGCGGGCGGCCGCCTCTTCCTCGGCGCGCATCCTTCCCCTGTGGTAAAGATAGCTCGCCTCCTCCACGTCCTTTTTCTCCACGAATTCCCTGTGACCGCAGTATTCGCAGAGAAGCTCGCTCCGGTCGTCGGAAAAGCGCATGGACGCGCCGCACTGCGGACAGGTCAGATCGATCTTCTGCATGATAAGCTTCCTCCCCGGCCCGGGATCGCCGGACCGGGGATTATTGTACCACAAAACCGGCCGGGAAGAAAGCCCTTCCCGACCGGTTTTTCGCGTCTTCACGCCGGAGACGGTTTTCAGAGAGACACCGTCTCGCTTCTTTTCTTCACGACTTCTCCGGCCTTTTCGGATTTCAGAGAGCTACCGTGTCGCTTCTTTTCTTCACGACCTCTCCAGCCTTTTTATAGATACTGCCGGCGGGAACGACTCCGCGCACCGAAGAAAGAGGATAGACGTTGGAGCCTCTTCCCACCACGGTGCCGGGATTCAGGACGCTGCCGCATCCGATCTCCACGTTGTCGCCCAGCATCGCCCCGACCTTCTTCCGGCCGGTGGGGATATTCTCCTGCCCCGCGTGGATCACCACGAGGGTCTTGTCGCTTTTCACGTTGGAGGTGATGGAGCCCGCGCCCATGTGGGATTTATACCCGAGGATCGAATCGCCCACGTAATTATAATGCGGCACCTGGACGTTGTCGAAGAGGACGACGTTTTTGAGCTCGGTGGAATTTCCCACCACGGCGTGCCTGCCGACGACGGCGCTGCCGCGGATGAAGGCGCAGTGCCGGATCTCGGCTTCCTCGTCCACGATCAGCGGTCCCTTGAGACAGGCCGAGGGGAAGATCACCGCGCTTTTCGCCACCCAGATATCTTCTCCCCGCTTTTCAAACCGGTCCTCCGGCAGGGTCGGCCCCAGGGCGCGGATAAAATCCGCGATCCCGTCCAGGCACTCCCAGGGATAGGTCTTCCCCGCGAAGAGCCCGGCCGCGACGGTATGGGAAAGATCAAAAAGCTCCTCGATCTTACAGGACATACCCTTCCTCCTTCATGGCGTCGATGATGGAATCCACCCACTTTTCGCACTCTTCGGTGCTGCCGGCCTCGGCCATGACGCGCAGTACCGGCTCGGTGCCGCTCTTGCGCAGAAGCACCCGTCCGTTTTCGCCGAGGGCTTCCTCCGCCTTTTTCACGGCGGCCATGACCTTTCCGGAGGCGAGGGTCTCGTCCTTGTCCCGCACCCGCACGTTTTTCAGCACCTGCGGGTAAGCGACCAGATCCTCGTGCAGCTTGGAAAGGGGCAGCTTCTTATCCAGCATCACCTGCATCACCATCAGGGCGGTGAGGATGCCGTCGCCGGTGCTGGCGTATTTGGAGAAGATCACGTGTCCCGACTGCTCTCCGCCGATCAGGTGGCCGTTCTCCTTCATGTTCTCGTAGACGAACCGGTCGCCCACCGCGGTCTTTTCGTAGGCGATGCCCTCCCGGTCGAAGGCCTTGTAAAGGCCGAAGTTCGACATCACCGTGGTGACGACGGTGTTGTTCGCAAGCGTTCCGCGCTCCTTCATGTACTTGCCGCAGAGATAAAGCACCGCGTCGCCGTTGACGATCTCGCCCTTTTCATCCACCGCGATCAGGCGGTCGGCGTCGCCGTCGAAGGCGAAGCCCGCGTCCAGTCCCTCTTTTTTCACCAGCTCCACAAGAGACGCGATATGGGTAGAGCCGCAGTCCTTATTGATGTTGGTGCCGTCGGGGGTATTGTGGATGACGTGGGTCTCGGCTCCCAGGGCGTCGAAGATGCTCTTCGCGATCATCCAGGTGCTGCCGTTGGCGGTGTCCAGGCCGATCCTTTTGCCCCGGTAGGAGTGGGTGGCCAGCGAGATCAGATACCCGATATACCGGTTCCGGCCCGCCGCGTGGTCGATGGCGCGGCCGATCCGGTCTCCGGTGGCGAAGGGCGCCTCGGGGATCTCGCCGTCGAGGTATTTTTCCACCCCGGCGATGGTCTCGTCGTCCATCTTTTCCCCTTCTCCGTTCAGAAGCTTGATGCCGTTGTCGTAATAGGGGTTGTGGCTGGCCGAGATCATGATGCCGCAGTCAAAGCGTTCGTTTTTGGCGATGTAGGAGACGCTGGGGGTGGTGGTGACGTGCATCAGGTAGGCGTCGGCCCCCGACGCCACGATCCCGGCGATCAGGGAGCTTTCATACATATAGCTGGAAAGCCGGGTGTCCTTGCCGATGACGATCCTGCCCCGTCTTCCGTCCCGGGAATAAAGGCTTCCCAGATACCGGCCGATCTTGTAGGCGTGCACGCTGGTCAGATCGACTCCCGCCTTGCCGCGGAAGCCGTCGGTTCCGAAGTATTTACCCATCGGCCGCCTCCTCAGAGCTTCGAGGCCGCCGCCTCGTCCAGATAGAAGGTCACGTCGGGATGCAGCTGGAGCACCGCGGCGGGCACCGTGGTATCGATGGGTCCCTTGACCGATTTCGCCACGGCGTCGGCCTTGTTTTCGCCCAGGGCGATCAGGATGATGCTCCTGGCGTTCATCACGGTCTTGATGCCCATGGAGATCGCGCGGGTGGGCACCTCGTCCATGGAGGCGAAG
>CACYBP010000287.1 GCA_902772625.1 Oscillospiraceae bacterium | reverse complement strand
GGCCTTCAGGGACTCGAACCCGGGACCGACCGGTTATGAGCCGGTTGCTCTAACCAACTGAGCTAAAGGCCCATTTCCGGAGCGCTTAAACAGTATAACAAAAAAACTTCAGAAAGTCAATATCTCTTTCTGAAAAAATCCGGCTGAAGGCCGGAGCTTTCACGGCTCCAGCCGGATCCTTTCGGCTTTTACGCAGCTTCCGGCCTCGTCCAGCTCAAAACACGCCCCGCACAGGGCGGTGGGGCCGTCGGCGGTCTCGAACTTATCCCGCATTTCCCCGCGATAGCCCGCGATGGACTGCTTTTCCTTGACGCCGAGCACCGAATCGGTGGGGCCGGTCATGCCGAGATCGGTGATGTAGCCGGTGCCGCGGAGGATCTGCTCGTCGGCGGTCTGCACGTGGGTATGGGTGCCGAAGATCACCGAGACGCGCCCGGCGAAATACCGGAAAAAGGCGATCTTTTCGCTGGTGGCCTCGGCGTGGAAATCCACCGCCGCAAGGTCCCATCTGCCCTCGGTCTCTTTTAAAAGGCGATCCAGAGCGTAAAAGGGATTCTCCGGCGTGGGATCCATCAGGGCTCTCCCCAGGAGATTCACCACCAGCACCCGCTTCCCCCCGGCGGAGAGGATCACGTATCCCCTTCCGGGGTGCGGAGCCAGGTAGTTATAAGGCCGGATCAGGTGAGAGGCGGAGTCGATATAGGGCACGATCTCCCTCCTGGCCCAGGCGTGGTTCCCCAGGGTGATCACGTCGGCGCCCGAGGCGAAGAGCTCGGAGGCCTGGGGCGGGGTGATGCCCAGACCGCTGGCGTTTTCCCCGTTCACCACCAGAAGATCGGGGTGATAAAGCTTGTCGATGGCGCCCTTCAGGCGCGAAAAGGTCTTGACGCCGGGCCAACCGACCACGTCTCCGACGGCAGCTATTCTCATAACGGACTCCTTTCGGGAAGAAAGAAAAGCGCCGCGCTCGGCAAAGGAACGCGGCGCTTCTTGCTCTTGTTATTTGGCGAAATCGGTGGCGCGGGTCTCGCGGATGCAGTTGATCTTGATCTGGCCGGGATACTCCAGCTCGCTTTCGATCTTCTTGGAAAGATCGCGGGCCAGGATGGTAAGCTGGTCGTCGCTGATCTTTTCGGGCTTGACGATGATGCGCACCTCGCGCCCCGCCTGGATGGCGAAGGAGCGGTCGACGCCTTCGAAGCTGTTGGCGATCTCCTCCAGCTTTTCCAGACGCTTGATATAGGCGTCGAGGTTCTCTCTCCGGGCGCCGGGGCGCGCGGCCGAGAGATCGTCCGCCGCGTCCACGAGGCAGGCGATGACGGTCTGCGGCTCCACGTCGCCGTGATGGGCGTGGATGGCGTGCACGACCTCGAAATTCTCTTTGTACTTCTTGGCGATATCCACGCCGATCTGCACGTGGGACCCTTCCATATCGCGGTCCAGAGCCTTGCCGATGTCGTGGAGAAGACCGGCGCGGCGTGCCATGACCGGATCGGCGCCGACCTCGCTGGCAAGATACCCGGCGATGTGCGCGACCTCGATGGAGTGCTTCAGCACGTTCTGTCCGTAGCTGGTGCGATAGCGCAGACGGCCCAGGATCTTCACGAGCTCGGGGTGCAGACCGTGCACCGAGGTCTCGAAACAGGCCTTTTCGCCGTCCTGCTTGATGAGCTGCTCCACCTCGCGGCGGGATTTTTCCACCATTTCCTCGATGCGGGCCGGGTGGATGCGTCCGTCGGCGATGAGCTTTTCCAGAGCGTTGCGCGCGATCTCGCGTCTGACCGGGTCAAAGCAGGAGAGCGTGATGGCCTCCGGCGTGTCGTCGATGATCAGATCGACGCCGGTGATGGTCTCGATGGCGCGGATGTTGCGGCCTTCGCGGCCGATGATGCGGCCCTTCATCTCGTCGTTGGGCAGGTTGACCACCGACACCGTGGCGTCGGCCACGTAATCGGCGGCGCATTTGGAAATGGCATAGGAGATGATCTCCCGCGCCTTGCGGTCCGAGGTGTCGCGCACCTGGGCTTCCATTTCCTTGATCTTGAGGGCGGACTCGTGCTGGAGATCGTCCTCCAGGCTTTTCAGGAGGTAATTCTTCGCTTCCTCGGTGGTGAAGCCGGAGATCTTCTCCAGAGCCTCCTGCTGGGCGAGCTTCTGCTCTTCCAGCTTCTTCCTGACCTCGTCGGCCTCCTTGATCTTGCGGTCAAGGGTCTCTTCTTTCTTTTCCGCGTTGTCGATCTTGCGGTCGAGGGTCTCTTCTTTTTGCTGGATGCGTTTTTCGTGTTTGCTGAGGTCCTGTCTCTGCTCCTTGATCTCCCGTTCCGCCTCGTTGCGGTTTCTCAGGATCTCTTCCTTTGCTTCGACCATTGCCTCCCGCTTCTTTGCCTCCGCCGACTTGATGGCGTCGTTCAGAATACGGGTCGCTTCTTCTTCTGCGCTGCCGATTTCCCGCTCGGCGACTCTTTTACGAAAGCCTACACCAATAAAGAAAAATACAACAGCAGAAATAACGGCCGTGAGGATGGGGAGCAGAATACGCATGATCTGCTCTAAGGGTGGCATAAACCGTTTTTCCTCCGTAGTCATAAAAATAACGTATCCCATTCTATTCGGGCGACACCCAAAAGAATGAGTATACGTACCGATCTATATTGTATCGCGTTCCGGGGGCTTTGTCAAGTCGTCCGGGAAAAAAAGCCCGCGCCGCATGTGGCGGCGCAGGCCTCGTTTTTCGCGTATTTTTCGTCCCGCAGCGGCTCCCGATCCCGCTTTTTCCGGTATAAATGGAGATCGAAAGCCGGTTTCCCGGTTTTTTCTCAGAGCAGCGGGGCGAACAGCCGGAGAAGGTTTCCCAGAAGCCGCATGAAGAGATTGTTCTTCACGTCCTGCAGGGTGATCTCCGAAGAGTCCTCCATCGAGCGGAGGAAATCCTCTTCGATCTTTCCCACCGAGCTCGTCCCGGAGAGCAGGACGCCGTCCTCGAAGTGGAGGTAAAGGCTCCGGAAATCCATGTTGATGGTGCCCACCGCGGCGATCTCGCCGTCGGCTACCATGGTTTTGGCGTGCATGAAGCCGGGGGTGTATTCGTACACGCGGATCCCCGCCTCGATCAGTTCCCGGTAATAGGACCGGGTGATGACGTGGACGAAAAACTTGTCCCAGACCCTTGGGGTGATCAGGCGCACGTCCACGCCGCTCTTGGCGGCGAGCTTCAGCGCCGAGAGCAGCCCGTCGTCCACCATGAAATAGGGCGTGGTGGCGTATAGAGTACGGTTCGCGCCGGCGATCAGCTGGGTATACACGTGCTCGCCCACGGTTTCGGAATCCAGGGGGCTGTCGGCGTAGGGAAGCACCGCGCCGTCGGCGGCGGGGCGCTGCTCCGGGGGAAGCGCGGGCGGCTTTTGCGGCAGGGAGAAGGCCTCCCCCGCCGCCAGCGACCAGAGCTGGAGAAACATCACCGTAAAGCTCCAGGCGGCGTCCCCCTCCACCCGCAGGGCGGCGTCCTTCCAGTAGCCGTGCTTTTCATAGAGATTGATATACTCGTCGGCGATATTGAGTCCGCCGGTGTAGGCGATCTTTCCGTCGATGACCGTGATCTTGCGGTGATCGCGGTTGTTCTGGATGCTGGTGAACACCGGGATGAACCGGCTGAACACCGCCGCGCGGATGCCCCGGCGCCGGAGGATCTCCACGTAATTCTTGGGAAGCGTCATCAGGGACCCGATGTCGTCGTACATGAACCGGACGTCCACCCCGGCCTTGACCTTCCGTTCCAGAACGTCCAGGACCTTTTCGGTCATGACGCCCTCCTCCACGATGAAGTATTCCATATAGATATACTTCTCCGCCTTCTCCAGGTCCTCCAGGAACCGGGGGAAGAAGACCTCTCCCGGGGAAAGATACTCGCTTTTCGTGTGGGAGTAAGCGGGAAATCCCGCGAAGTCAGAAAGATACGAGGCGCTTTTGCCCCACCGGCCGAAAAACGCGGACCGCTCCTCCGCGGAAAGGGCGGCGGGGGTCTGGAAGGTGGGGCGGCTTTCGCGCGCGATGGCGGCGTAGCGCTTCATGACCCAGTGCTTGTTGGGAAGCAGATGCAGAAGCAGGTAGAAAAACGCGCCGAGCACCGGGAAAGCCAGGATGGTCACCAGCCAGATCACCCGGTAGGCCGGTTTCATGTTCTTGTTGATCAGATAGATCGCGAGAAATATCGAAAGCACCGATATGATCACGCTCAGGATCCGGGAGACCAGCGTGTCGACCGAAAGGAAATAGGCGAAAAAGGCGACCTGCAGGATGATGATCGCCGCCACCGCCATCCGGCGGAACAGGAACCACCGGAACCAGCCGTGTTTTCTTTTGATACCGCTCTCCCTTTCGGCGCTTTCGCGGCCGGGAGGGGCGGTATTTGCTTTTTTTCTGCTCATACTGCGGTTTCCCCCTCCAGAAGAACGTCGGCGATGCGCCGGGAGGCCAGCCCGTCGCCGTAGGGATTGGAGGCGCGGCTCATTTTCCGGTAAAGCGCCCCGTCCTCCAGAAGCTTTTTCCCGGTCTCATAGATCGGCTCCTCGCGGTTCCCTGCCAGGATCAGGGTCCCCGCCTCGATCCCCTCGGGCCGTTCGGTGGTGTCGCGCATGACCACCACCGGCTTTCCCAGGGAGGGCGCCTCCTCCTGGATCCCGCCGCTGTCGGTAAAGATCAGATAGCTTCTCGCCATGAAATTGTGAAAGTCCAGAACGTCCAGAGGTTCGGTCAGAAGCACCCGCTCGCAGCCGTCGAAGACCTCGTGTGCCGCCTCGCGCACCGCGGGATTCAGGTGCATGGGATAGATCGCCGCCACGTCCGGGTTTTCCTCCACCAGCCGCCTGATCGCCCGGAACATGCCCCGGAGCGGTTCTCCGAGGTTCTCCCGGCGGTGGGCGGTGATCAGGATCAGCCTTTTCCCCGCGGTCTTTTCCAGGATCGGATGCCGGTAATCCTTTCGTACGGTGGTTTTCAGGGCGTCGATGGCGGTGTTTCCGGTGACGAAGATCCCCCGGGGGTCCTTCCCCTCCCGCAAAAGATTGTCCCGCGCCGCCCCGGTGGGGGCGAAATCGTAGCGGGAGAAGATCGAAACGCTTCTCCGGTTGAATTCCTCCGGGAAGGGCGAGGCGACGTTTCCGGTGCGCAGGCCGGCCTCCACGTGTCCCACCGGGATCCCGAGATAGAAGGCCGAAAGCGCCGCGGCGAAGGTCGTGGTGGTGTCGCCGTGGACCAGGACCACGTCGGGCTTTTCCGCCCGGAGGATCGGCTCCAGGCCGCCCAATACCCGCGTCGTCACGTCGAAGAGGGTCTGCCCCGGCTTCATGACGGCCAGATCGTGATCGGGGGTCACGCCGAAGCAGGAAAGCACCGCGTCCAGCATCTCCCGATGCTGGCCGGTGACGCAGAGTCTGACCTCGGCGTCCTTTCTCGTTTTCAGTTCCAGGATCAGCGGGCACATCTTGATGGCCTCGGGCCGCGTGCCGAAAATGGTCAGAATGCGCATATTTTCCTCCCGGATCGTCGGATATGGGGATCTCTTCTCTATTGTACCGCAGAAGGGAGCCGGATGCAAGGCCTTTCCCGCTCCGGCTCCCCTCCCGGCGGGGGCTTTCTTTATTCGTCCGCGACGATCACGCCGTGGAGATCGAGCCGGTCGATCCCGACGCGCGCTCTGCCGTCGGCCCAGGTGAAGTCGAGCTTCTTCCCCTCCGGCTCCAGGGTCAGCGACCGGGGCTTTTCGGGAAGCGCGATCGAAAGAACGATATCCAGGCAGGGCGGGATCTGATCCTCGGTGGCGATGTTTGCCGCGCGGTGATTGCCGTTGGCGTTCACCATCTGGATCATCAGCCTGCCGTCCTTCCGGAGATCCACGATCTCCAAAAGGCCGGTCGCCTTTTCCACCTGCACCAGCGGGGTATAAAGCTTATCCAGCGCATCCCGGATCAGGGTGCGGTGGAGATACTGGGATGAGAAGTGATAGGCGGAGCCCAGATCGAAGGCGATCGCCGCGATCTTTCCCTTGCCGCAGGGCAGGACCGCCGCAGCCGGTTTCCCCTCCTCCCGCTCGTCTCCCGTCGCGGTCATAAGGGTCTCGCCCTCTTCAAAGACGAGGGTCCCCGCGTCGAACGCGGCGCCGAATTCCACCCCGTCCCGGGTGAGAAGGCTTCTTCCCGCCTTTCCCTCTTCAAGGCTGAAGGGCGCGCCGGCGCCGGAGAACAGCTTCAGTGTCTTTTTCCCCACGAGGAGCAGGCTTCCGCCCTCTTCGGCGTAGGAAAGAAGCGCCTTCACGGTTTCGGGGGCGAGGCCCGCGAAAAGCTCGGGCACGGCGATCACCGGATAGTCGTAGCGGTTGCGCGCCAGCGTATGCTCCTCCGCGATCTCCAGAGAGTGGCCCGCGTCGCAGAAAAGATTGGTCAGCCCCATGATCTTTTCATTGCCGTTGCGGGAATAGAGGCTGTCGGATTCCCGGTGCCGGTCATACGTGGAAAGCAGCAGGACCGCCTGGTGTACGGCTTTTCCCCGGAAGGAGAAGGGCTCCCGCGCGCGCATGAAGTCGGCCAGGGCCTTCATCCGCCGGATCTCGGCCATGCGGGGGCTGCCCTCGGAATACTGGGTGATGTAATTCTGGAAGCCGCCGCCCAGCGAGATCACCGCCGCGGCCTCCTGCAGGATCTGGACCGGGTGCTTGGGCACGTGGCCGGGCTTTCCCTCGAACACGTGCCGGAAGTTCCAGGACATCAGATCCCAGGTATGCTCCTGGCTCGCGATGGCCCGTCCGGCGTAGCGCGCCGAGGCGAAGGAGTCCAGAGGACTCAGGTCGCCCGAAAGGAAATCCACGCCGCTTGTCACCTCTTCGGGCATATGGTCGGTGTAGGACCAGTTGGACGCCACCTGGAAGCCGGGCTTCGCCGCGTGCAGGGCGTCCGTGTACTTTCTCACGTACCGCCGGAAAAGCTCCCGGCAGAATTCCCGGTACTCTTCAAAATACCGGTCCTCCCGCTTCGCGGGAAGCTTTCCCTGCAGATCGATCCCGGTCTCTTTTTCAAATTCTTTCACCGTCCGGGGATCGAAATCCGCCTTGCTGCCCCAGCAGTCGCCGTCCACCCACACGCCGTCCACGCCGTATTTCACGGCGAGCTCGGTAAGCTGGGGGATCATCAGCTCGTCGGCGTATTTCCCGGCGGTGCGGGTCGCGTCGGCGTCCCGGGTGCCGTCGGCGTTCAGCACGGCCTCCTCAGGGTGTTCGGCGGCGTATTTCCGGTCGATCACGCCCGAGTAGTGCATGTAAAGGGCGACGCCCTCCTCTTTCGTGACCCTTCTCCAGAGGGCGAGCGGATCGCCCTCGAAGGAGGGCATGGCGTTGCCGACCGAGGCGGGATAGGACGCCCATCCCGGATGCCCCTTGCAGTCGATCTGGATGAAATCCGGCTTCAGCGTCCGGCAGATCTCCCGGATCTCCTCTTCCTTGAGGTTTTTCCCCACGGGGACGCCCTTCGCCCCCTCCGGGGTCGCGTGGAAGTCAAAATGCAGTCCGAAAAAGCTTTCGCTGCGGCGTTTCATAAAGATATCCTCCGTTATATTACTAGGCGCAGAAGGAGCAAGGGCCTTCTTTACCAAAATCTTTCGCTTCTTTTATCGTTCCGCTGAAAATGACCGTACTGTTTTTCAACGCTCTGCAATTGGCACTTGTGTGGTATTTCGTTCCCGTAAGAGTCCAAAAAACCTCTCCGGAACCAGAAAACACCGTCAGTTCCGCTTCAGAGGAGACCGCTTTCCCGGCTATATTGGATACCTCACAGCGATAAAGCGTTCCATTGTTGGAGACCTGCGGCTTGAACGATACGGAGGACGCGGTCTTCCCGCTCCAGTTCTTCCACGTTTTCCCCTGATCCGTGCTGTATTGCCATTGATATTTCAGGCTGCCGCCCGACGCCTTCACGCTGAGCGTAACGGCCGTCCCGGCATTGACGATCGTGCGTTCCGGGTTCTCCGAAATGCTCGGGAAGCTGACCGCCGTAAGCTTTGCCGCTTCCGAGTTTACGCTCCCGCTGGTATTCTTCACTGTCACGCGGTAACAGGTACCGTTGTTGGTTTCCCCTGCTTTGACGCTGACCGATGCGGATGTCTTTCCGCTCCACGTTTTCCAGGTCGTCCCATTATTCGTACTGTACTGCCATTGATAGGAAAGCCCGGTTCCCGCCGCCGTTACCCGGAACGTGACGTTTGTTCCGGCAATCACCGTCGCCGATTTCGGCTGAACCGTGATCACGGGCTTGACTCCCGAAACCGTAAGCTTCGCCGATGAGGAGTTCACACTTCCCTCTGCATTTTTCACCGTCACACGGTAGCAGGTACCGTTGTTGGTTTCTCCGGCTTTGACACTGACCGATGCGGAGGTCTTT
>CACYBP010000286.1 GCA_902772625.1 Oscillospiraceae bacterium | reverse complement strand
AGATTCCACAGGTCGGCGATGGCCGCGTCCGAAAAGCCCATGGTCTTCGCGGCCTTCAGAGCCTTGAGCGAGTTGACCTTTTCCCGGAGCAGCCCTTCCATTTCCACGATGGACCGGAAGCTTTCCAGGAACAGAGGCGTGATCATGGTGACCTCGTGGAGCTTTTCGATCGACACGCCCCTTCTGAGGAGCTCGAAGATCGCGAAGACGTTGTCGTCGCGGAAGTCGGAGATGTAGGCAAGAAGCTCGCCGTCGGTCTTTTCGTCAAACTTTTTGAGATGGAAGTGATTGACCCCGATCTCCAGCGAGCGGACCGATTTCATCAGGCATTCGGCAAGAGAGGTCCCGATGCCCATGACCTCTCCCGTGGCCTTCATCTGGGTGCCCAGAAGATTCGGCGCATCGGCGAATTTATCGAAGGGGAAGCGCGGGAATTTCGCCACCACGTAATCCAGGCTCGGCTCGATGGCGGCGGTGCCGCCGGCCACCGGGATCTCCTCCAGAAGCATCCCGAGAGCGATCTTGGCGGTGACCCGGGCGATGGGATAGCCCGAGGCCTTGGAGGCCAGGGCCGAAGAGCGGGACACCCGGGGGTTGACCTCGATCAGATAGTATTCGCTGGAGGTGGGATTCAGGGCAAACTGCACGTTGCAGCCCCCTTCGATCTCCAGCTCCCGGATGATCTTGATGGCGCTGTCGTTCAGCATGCGCAGATCCTTTTCATTCAGTGAAAGGATCGGCGCCACCACGATGGAGTCGCCGGTGTGTACCCCCACCGGATCCACGTTTTCCATGCCGCAGATGGTGATGGCGTGGTCGGCCGAGTCGCGCATGACCTCGAATTCGATCTCCTTATATCCCTTCACGCTCTTTTCCACCAGCACCTGATGCACCGGGGAAAGCCGGAAGGCGTTGGTGCCGATCTCAATAAGCTCGGCTTCGTCGTTTGCGAACCCGCCGCCGGTGCCGCCCAGGGTGAAGGCCGGGCGCAGGACCACCGGGTAGCCGATTCTTCCCGCGGCGGCCTTCGCCTCCTCCAGATCGTAGGTGATCTCGGAGGGGATCACCGGCTCGCCGATGGACTGGCACATCTCTTTGAAAAGCTCCCGGTCCTCGGCCCGCTCGATGGAGCGGCTGGAGGTGCCGAGAAGCTCGACCCCGCATTCCTTCAGAACGCCCTTTTTCTCCAGCTGCATCGCCAGGTTCAGCCCGGTCTGCCCGCCGATGCCCGGCACGATGGCGTCGGGCCTTTCATACCGGAGGATCTTGGCGATGTATTCCAGGGTCAGGGGCTCCATATACACTTTATCCGCGATGGCGGTGTCGGTCATGATGGTGGCGGGGTTGGAATTGCAGAGGATGACCTCGTACCCCTCCTCCTTCAGAGCCAGACAGGCCTGGGTGCCTGCGTAGTCAAACTCCGCCGCCTGTCCGATGACGATGGGGCCGGAGCCGATGATCAGTACCTTTTTGACGTCTTTTCTCTTTGCCATGCTCTTTGTCCTCCCTTATCTCGTCCCGTCGCGCCAGGCGACCTTGCCCTCTGCGACCGTCAAAACGCATTTTCCCGTGATCTCCCATCCCGCAAAGGGCGTCGCGCGCCCCAGGGACAGGAACTCATCCGGATCGATCCTGCCTTTGTATCCCAGATCCCACACCGTGAAATCGCCTCTTTCGGCGATCCCGAATCGCTCTCTGGGCTTTTTCGTGAAAAGCGCCGCAAGCTCCTCCAGCGTCAGAAGCCCCCTCTTTTCCACCAGTTCCGTGTAGAGAAGCGGAAAAGCGGTCTCGATCCCCACGATGCCGAAGGGGCTTTTCAGAAGGCCCTTCGCCTTCTCCTCCGCGCCGTGCGGCGCGTGATCGGTGGCGATCATATCCACCGTGCCGTCCAGGATCCCTTCGATCAGGGCCTCCCGGTCGTCCTTTCCCCGGAGCGGCGGGTTCATCTTGAACCGCCCCTCGTCCCGGAGGTCGTCCTCCGTGAGAAGCAGGTAGTGCGGCGCGGTCTCGCTTGTGACGT
Source organism: Oscillospiraceae bacterium (assembly GCA_902772625.1). Classification (GTDB taxonomy): domain Bacteria; phylum Bacillota; class Clostridia; order Oscillospirales; family QAMX01; genus RUG11797. The sequence continues at coordinate 1,281 of CACYBP010000286.1, read as the reverse complement.
TTACGCCTTCTTTTTTCGCCCGGCGGATCAGCTCCACGCTCTCTTTGGCGGAAACGTGGCACACGTGATAGGCGGCGCCGGTCTCCTTTGCCAGGGCCAGGTCGCGTTCGATGGGCTTCCATTCGCTTTCGGAAAGGATCCCGGGGAGTCCGGTCCTTGCGGCGTAGCGCCCCGCGTGGATCACGCCTCCCAAAACCAGGCTCTCGTCCTCGCAATGGGCGGCGAGGATCTTTCCGAGCCTTTTGGTCTCCTCCATCGCCCGGCGCATCATCGCCTCGCTCTGGATCCCCTTGCCGTCGTCGGAGAAGGCTCGGACAAAGGGCGCGAGCCCCGGAAGATCGGCAAGCTCCTTCCCCTTTTCGCCCACGGTCAGGGCGCCGTAGGGGATTGTCTCGATCACGGCGCAGCGCCGGATGATCTCCAGCTCCTCTTCCAGATGGGGAAGCGAATCGGGCACCGGCGAAAGGTTCGGCATGGTCATGACCGTGGTGTATCCGCCCCGCGCCGCGGCGCGCGTGCCCGAAGCGATCGTCTCCTTATAAGAAAATCCCGGCTCGCGAAAATGCACGTGCACGTCGCAGAAGCCGGGAAATACCGCATATTTCGCTCCCTCCCGCGCGGGAAGGAGTGAAAGGAATTCATCCGAAACAGCGTCGCCGGAGATCATGACAAAGAGGAGATCTTCTCGTTTCACGCTCTCTTTCATCGGTGGGGTTCTCCTTTCCGGGATCAAAAAAGCCCTGCCGCAGAAGGCGGCAAGGCGTGCAGGTCCATCATAAAAGCCCGGGCGGGAAGAGATCCCTCCGGTCACGGGGGCACGGTCTTGCCGATCTCACGGGATCGCCTTAAAGATCCATGATCCATTCCTTGTGATCGGAAAAAGTATACCACGCTTTTCCGTTTTTGTCAATCGCTTTCGGTGGGCAAATCGACCGAAGTGAAGCCCTCTTCACGTCGGATTTTCGGGAAATCTCGCCGTGGAATTTCCCACTTTGTCATTGACTATTTGGAAATTTTTTTCGACACACTTCCCAAATTGTCCATTTTATACTATAATATATGCACCGTTTTTTTCATTCAACTGCGAAAGGAGCCTATTTCGGCATGCCGCAAAGCCATACGTTCCCCTCTTTTCAGGACAAGCTGATCTACTATCTGGAAACCCTCGACGTCACCTACGCCGAGCTTTCTCTCGTATCGGGCCTTTCCGTCAGCACTCTTTCCCGTTACCGGAACGGAGAGCGCCTGCCTTCTCCGGAAGGAGATCACGTCAAAAACCTT
>CACYBP010000285.1 GCA_902772625.1 Oscillospiraceae bacterium | reverse complement strand
TTTGAAAGAAGCGAACTCCTTCTGGGGAAGGAGGCCATGGCGCGGCTTGAAAACGCCCACGTGGCGATCTTCGGCGTGGGCGGCGTCGGCGGATACGTCCTGGAGGCTCTGGTGCGCACCGGCGTGGGCGAGATCACCGCGGTGGACCGGGACACGGTGAATCTTTCCAACCTGAACCGTCAGATCATCGCCACCTATGAGACCCTGGGGCAGTACAAGGTGGACGCCGCCGAAAAAAGAGCGCGCTCCATCAATCCCGGGATCGTCTTTCACGCGCTTCGCACTTTTTACCTCCCGGAAAACGCGGAGGAGATCGACCTTTCGGCCTTCGATTACGTGGTGGACGCAGTGGATACCGTGTCGGCCAAGATCGAGCTGGCCGTCCGGTGCCGGGAGGCCGGCGTCCCGCTCATCAGCTCCATGGGCGCGGGGAACAAGCTGGACCCCGCGCGCTTCGAGGTCGCCGATCTTGCCCGTACCTCGGTCTGCCCGCTGGCGCGGGTGATGCGGCGGGAATTGAAAAAGCGCGGGATCGGGCATCTGAAGGTGGTCTATTCCCGGGAGGAGCCCATCGCGCCGAAACGGGAGGAGAACGGGGAAGCCCCGGCGGAGGGTCCGCGGAAAAAGCTCTCTCCGGGCAGCGTCGCCTTCGTTCCCTCGGCGGCGGGGCTGATCCTGGCGGGAGAGGTGATCCGCGATCTGGCCTTCGGCGCGAAGTGACGCCCAAGGCCGGAATTCCCTCTTGACAGGGCGGGAAAGCCTGCGGTATAATAAAAAAAACGGCAGAAGCCGCGTCGATGCGCAGAAGCGCCAAAACAGCAAAAGCAGAAAAAGAGTGGATATACGCGCGTATCAGGGAGATAGCAGCGCCTCTTGCAGGAGGGTGCGGTATCTCTTTTTTTCTGCGGAAAACAAGGAGGAATTTCCAAAATGGCATGCTTTCTCGTACCGACCGCCGAAGCGCTGGTGATCAGCGCGGTGAAAAAAGCGGAATCCGTAAAAGAGAAGAAGAATCCCGGCGCGTCCGGCGAAGCGAAGGCGGAGAAGATCCCCTTCTCCCGCAAGCTCTCCTGGCTTACAGGTCTTCTGTGGGGCGGCGCCTTCCTTCTGGCCTTTGAACACGTCTGGCACGGAGAGGTCGTTCCCTTCTTCCCCTTCCTGACCGCGGCGTCCAATCCGGAAGACGCGGCGGAGATGCTCCACGAAATGGCCACCACCGGCGTCACCATGGCGGCGGCGGTGACGGTGGTCTGGATCGGAATGCTCGCGGCCTCCGCGATCATTGAAAGGAGAGCCCGCAAGGCCCGGGAAGCGAAGGAGGGAGCCTGAGATGACCCTGCTTCTGACGGTATTCGCCGCCGTGGCCGCCACGGTGGTCTGGTACAAAAAGGATCAGGACGGCTCCATGAAAACCAGCCTTCTCTGCTTCATGTTCTGGGGCGCGTCGATCATGTGGCTGGTGGACGCCGTCTTTGAGTATGCCGAGCTCGGCGCCGGGTACTTCACTCCCGCCGCGGCCGATATGCTCAACGACGCCTTCCTGGGGCTTTCGGTGATCGCCCTGGCGCTGATCGTCTGGGTGGCCGTGCTTCTGATCAAGGATCCGAAGGGCCGGGTCAAGGGGGTCCTCTTCCGGAAAAAATCGTAAACACGGGAAAAGGCCGGCCCTTTCGCCCGAAGGCGAAGGGGCCGGTTTCTCCGGCATTGAAGTGGCGCAAAAGACCGCGCCGGAAAGGAAAAAGATGAAGACACTGTATCTGGATCTCGGCATGGGCGCGGCGGGGGATATGCTGACCGCGGCGCTTTACGAGCTTTTGGGGGAAGAGGAAAAGAAGGCTTTTCTGGAAAAGATGGCTTCCCTCGGCCTGCCCGGCGTGGAGTTTTACCCGGAGAAGAGCGTGAAGTGCGGCGTCACGGGGACCCATATGCGCGTGACGGTGGCGGGCGAGGAGGAAGAGAGCCTCGATCACCACGGTCACGAGCATGACCACGAGCATGACCATGAGCACGACCACGGTCACGATCATGACCATGAACACGAACATGAGCACGGGCACGATCACGACCACGATCACGACCACGATCACGACCACGATCACGACCACGATCACGGGCATCACCACCACGCCCATCACGGCATGGCCGAAATCGCGGGGATCCTGGAGACCCTTCCGCTTTCCGAAAAGGTCAGAAGGGACGCGAAAGAAGTTTACGCCGCCATCGCCGGCGCCGAGAGCCGTGTCCACGGCGTTCCGGTGGAGGAGATCCACTTCCACGAGGTGGGATCGCTGGACGCGGTGGCCGACGTGACGGCGGTGTGCCTCCTTATGGAGCTGATCGGCGCGGAAAGGGTGATCGCGTCGCCGGTGCACGTGGGCTCGGGCAAGGTGAGATGCGCCCACGGGATCCTGCCGGTGCCGGCTCCCGCCACGGCGCTGCTCCTGAAGGATATCCCGATCTATTCCGGCGAGGTGAAGGGCGAGCTCTGCACGCCCACCGGCGCCGCTCTCGTCGCGCATTTCGCCTCTTCCTTCGGCGCGATGCCGGTGATGCGGGTGGAAAAGATCGGCTACGGCATGGGCAAGAAGGATTTTGAGGCGGCCAACTGCGTCCGCGCCCTGCTCGGCGAGACCGGGGAGGGGGGAGACGAGGTGGCGGTGCTCACCACCAATCTCGACGACGACACCCCGGAGACGGTCGGCTACGCCGTGGAAAAGCTTCTGGAGGAGGGCGCGCTGGACGTGACCACCTCCCCTCTCGGCATGAAAAAGAACCGGCCGGGTGTGGAGCTGACCGTGCTCTGCCGCCCCGGCGACGCCCGGAAATTCGCGGAGCTTCTCTTCCGCCACACCTCCACCCTCGGCGTCCGGGAACGGATCGAGCGACGGTACGTCCTTTCCCGCCGGTCGGAGGTGAAAGAGACCGTCCTCGGCCCGGTCAGAGTCAAGATCGCCTCGGGCTGCGGCACGAGGAAGGAAAAGATCGAATACGAGGACCTCGCGCGGCTTGCCCGGGAGAACGGTCTTTCCCTCCGGGAGGTCCGGGAAAAGATCGGTGAATAAGAAGGCTTAATCGAACGGCTTCTTCCGGCGCGGGAAATTCCCGCGCCGGGATTGCTTTTTGGGAAAAAACGCGCTATACTGAAAAAAGCGAGAGAAAAAGAAAACTCCGCCCGCCGCGTCCCTCCGGCCCTTTCCTCTCCGGCCGGTTTCGCCGCAAAAAACGCTTGACAAAACCGGGAACCGGGAGTATAATAGTGTCAAATTAAATTGAACACAATCGAAAGGAGAGGAACGACATGACGATCTACGATCTGAAAGTCAAAAACACCGACGGAAGCGAGACCGCTCTCGCCGATTACCG
>CACYBP010000284.1 GCA_902772625.1 Oscillospiraceae bacterium | reverse complement strand
TCTTTTTCAAGAGCGTCCAGAGCCTCGAAAAGCTCGACGTTGGATGCGCTTTGAGCCATAGATCACAGACCTCCGAAATCAAAATCAAAGTATGCTTTGGCTTTCGCCACGTTTTCGCGGGGGAAGGAGACGGTATGCCCGTCTTCGTAAGAGAGAACGATCTCGTTTTCATCGGCTTTTTCCAGAACGCCGATATGCTCCTTGGCGCCGTCCAGCGCCTTGTAAAGCCGGAGGCGCACCTTTTCGCCGATGAACTGATCGAAGTGCTCGGGGCGCTTCAGCTCGCGCTCCACGCCGGGAGAGGAAACCTGAAAAGAATAGCTCTCTTCGATGGGATCCTCGGTATCCAGAATGTCGTTCAGAAGCCTTGACACCGCCTCGCAGTCGGCGATGCCGACGCCTTCGGGCTTGTCGATGGTAACGCGCAGATAATTTTCTCCGCCTTCCCGGAGATATTCCACGTCCCAGAGCGCGCAGCCCGCCGTTTTGCAGGCCGATTCCGCCCAGGGACGAACCAGGGCGGCCACCGCCTGCCGGTTCATTGCCATAAAGATTAATCCTTTCGTGAGTTCGTCAAAAATAAAGAGCGGGCGAAAACCCACTCAGACTCCTTACCTTACGTCTTAAAGGATACGATCATCCTTTATCACAGAGAGTATAGCACAGAGAAGAGAAAAATGCAAGGGGATTTTTCCGGAAAATCGGCCTCCGGAGCGGTTTTCTTCCCTCTCCATGCGCGAAAAAGCGAAAACCCGGCAGAATCGCCCCGCGCCGGGTTGACAAAGCTTCGCGCCCCGTGTTATGATGGGGAAAACGAGGGGAGGGATCGCCGTGTATAAACTGCGGGACGCGGACCGGGAGCCGTTTCTGGAAAGTCTCCGGAAACTGGACGCCGTTTACGACGAAAACTGGAAGGCGCCGAGAGGGTATCTTGAAAAGGCCAATTACCACACGAATCTCGCGCGGCAGGAGGTGCATTCCACCCGGGACGCCTTCGGATACGCCGCGGCGCTGCTCGCCACCGGCGAGGAAAAGGATCTGAAGCGCGCCGAAGAGATCCTCTGGCACGTCGAGGCGCTTCAGGACAAGGATCCGTCAAACGCCACCTACGGCATCTGGAGCTGGTACATGGAGGAGCCTCTGGAAAAAATGAGCCCGCCCGACTGGAACTGGGCCGATTTCTGCGGAAAGGAGATCCTGCAGGTTCTGGAATTCCACCGGGACCGGATCGGAAAGGACCTCCGGGCGGCGCTGGAGGACGCCCTGCGCCACGCCTGCCTTTCGATCTTCCGGCGCAACATGAACGAGGCCTATACCAATATCTCCATCATGGGCTCCTATGTCACCCTGCACGCGGGGCAGCTTCTGGACTGGCCGTGGCTTTTCCTCTACGGGAAAAACCGTTTTCTGAAATTTCTCCGGTACACCCGCGGGAATGGCGGCGCCTTCGCCGAGTATAACAGCGCCACCTACACCGCCGTGGCGATCGAGGATCTTTCCCGCATCGCCTCCCTGATCCGCGACGGGGAGATAAAACGCGCGGCGGAGGAGCTTCTGGACGGCGCGTGGGGGACGGTGGCCGACCATTTTCACGCCCCGACCCGCCAGTGGTGCGGCCCGAACGCCCGGAGCTACACCTGGCTGACTTCGAACGCGACGCTTTCCTTCCTGGAGCAGGCCACCGGTCACGAGATCCCTCTGACCGATTACGCCGGCGGGAAGGAGAAAGGAAAAAGGCTTCCGCACTTCACCTACAGTCCCGGATGGGCCTATATCGACCTTCACTGCCCCGAAAAATACCGGGACGCCTTCCGGAAAACCGAAACGAAGGACGTCAATATCGGATTTCATTCGGATATCGATCTGCGCTCGCCGCGCTATTCCATCGCGGTCTTTCATAAAGAGAAGGAGTACGCCCTGGGCACCTGGGCGACCTCCTCTGCCTGGAACCAGAGAAGGAGCCTTCTCGGCTTCTGGGGCGGGGAGAAGACGAGATTCGTCAATCTCGCGATGCTCCACGATCTCTATGATTTTTCGGCCGGCATGTTCACCGTCGCCCAGGACAAGGGACACGCCCTCGTCCTGTCGTCGATCATGAGCGACGCCGGCGACACCCATCCCAATCTGGACATGATCCGGAACGAAAAAATCCGCGCCTACGACCTGCGCGTGCGCCTGGAGGTGGGCGGAGAGATCGGCGAGGACTGGGAGATCCGGGGGGACGAGGCGAGCTTTGAAAGCGGCGGCCGGACCCTGCGGGTAAAGCTTCTCGGCGCGTCCTTCGCGGGGAAGCCCTGCCGGTTGGAAAAGCGCCGGAGCGAGGACGAAAGAGAGATCCTTGACCGGAAACCCGACCTGCACCGGAGATTCACCGGAGACGAAAAGCGGAGATATCTCGACGTGGTCTTTTACGAGGGAGAGGAAAAAGAGATCGACCTCGCCTCTCTGGAAAGCGCATACGCCGCCTTTACCCTGAGTCTTGACGGGGAGGAGCCCGCGTTTTTCTCGCTGGAGATCGCGGAGGGGAAGGCGACGGCCTTCGCCCGCTATCCCGGCGGGACGCTGGAGGCCGCGTCTCCCGCCGTCCCG
>CACYBP010000283.1 GCA_902772625.1 Oscillospiraceae bacterium | reverse complement strand
TTCAGCATCAACTGGCTCTGCTTCGGCCTGGAGCAGTTCCGTCTGACCACCGTGCGCAACATCATCGTCCGGGTCGGGATGGCCGCGGCGGTCTTTCTCTTCGTCCGGGACAGGGGAGACCTGCCGGTCTATACCGCCATCATCGCCGGCGGGAGCCTGATCTCGGTCCTGGTGGTGTGGCCCTTCGTGATGAAGCACGTTCCCTTCAAGCTTCCCACCTGGAAGGGGATCGTGCGGCACATCAAGCCCAATCTGGTGCTTTTCTGGCCGGTGGTGGCGGTAAGCCTTTATCACATCATGGACAAGCTGATGCTCGGGGCGATGAGCACCAAGGACGAAGTCAGCTTCTATACCTACGCCGAGAACATCGTGCAGATCCCCAACACCCTGATCCTGGCGCTGGACAACGTGATGATGCCGCGCATGTCCAATCTCTACGCCAATCACCAGGACGAAAAGGCATTGAAGCTTTTCAAGGCCGTGATGGCCTTCGCGATGCTTACGGCGGCGGCCATGTCCTTCGGCCTGATGGGCGTGGGGCCGGTATTCGCGCCGTGGTTCTACGGGGTCGATTTCAGCCGGTGCGGGCTTTATATCGCCCTGCTTTCGCCCATCATCGTCTTCAAGGGCTGGGCGGGAGCCTTGCGAACCCAGTATATCATCCCGAAAAAGAAGGAAAAGATCTATATCATCTCGCTTTCGACCGGAGCGGTCGTCAACCTGATCCTGAACGCGCTCCTGATCCCGAAGCTTGCCGGCGCGGGCGCCGTGATCGGCACCATCGCCGCGGAATTCAGCGTCTGCTTCCTGCAGTTCCTGCTCATCCGGAAGGAGATCCCCATCCGGGAATTCATGACGAACGGCTTTTCCTTCGTCCTGATCGGCGGGATCATGTACGCCCTGATCCGCCTGATCTCCGGGTTCGGCGGCACGGGAGTCCTGACCATGGCGATCCAGGTGGCGGCGGGAGGCACGCTTTATATGCTTCTCGCGGCCTTCTATATGATAAAGATCCGGCATGAACCGGTGCTTTTCAATGAAGGCCTGAAGCTTTTGCACGTCAAATACAGATTCAAATGAGACCACCGGAAACGGGTGTCAGAACGGAGGAAGACCGATGCCGAAGAGCGGAATAGAGCTTGACGGAAAAACGATCCTTGTGACCGGCGCGGCCGGCTTTATCGGGGCGAACCTCGTCCTGCGTCTTCTGAAGGAGACGAAAAACGCCCGCATCGTGGGTCTTGACGATCTGAACGATTATTACGATCCGGCTCTGAAGGAATACCGGCTCGGCCTGATCGAAAAGGCGGCGGGGCAAAGCCCGGACGCCTGGCGCTTTATCAAAGGCTCCATCGCCGACGGGGCGCTGGTCGAAGCTCTCTTCCGGGAGGAAAAGCCCCGGGTCGTGGTGAATCTTGCCGCGCAGGCCGGGGTACGCTATTCCATCGATCATCCGGACAAGTATATCGCCTCGAACGTCGTGGGCTTTTTCCATATTCTGGAGGCCTGCCGCCATTCTTACGACGGGGGAGAGTCCGGCGTGGAGCATCTGGTCTACGCCTCCAGCTCCTCGGTCTACGGCGGAAACAAAAAGGTCCCCTTCTCCACCGACGACAAGGTCGATACGCCGGTGTCGCTTTACGCGGCGACGAAGAAATCCAACGAGCTTCTGGCGCACGCCTATTCCAAGCTTTATAATATCCCTTCCACAGGGCTGCGCTTTTTTACGGTCTACGGCCCGGCGGGAAGACCCGACATGTTCTATTATTCCGCCACCGAGAAGCTTATCCGGGGAGAAACGATCCGGATCTTCAACTACGGCAACTGCAAAAGGGATTTTACCTATATCGACGACATCGTGGAGGGAGTCCTCAGGGTGATGAAGGGCGCGCCGGAGAAAAAGACCGGGGAAGACGGCCTTCCGGTCCCGCCCTACGCGGTCTACAACATCGGCGGCGGCCAGCCCGAGAATCTCCTGGATTTCGTTTCGACGCTGGAGGAGGAGCTGGTGCGGGCGGGAGTCCTTCCGGAGGATTATGATTTCGAGGCGCACCGGGAGCTCGTGGGGATGCAGCCCGGCGACGTCCCGGTGACCTACGCCGACAGCCGCGCTCTGGAGGAGGATTACGGCTTCACCCCGAAAACCGGCATCCGGGAAGGACTCAGAGCCTTTGCCGCGTGGTATAAGGAGTACCGCTGATAAGCGGGACGAGATGGAAAAAGGGAAAGGAAAGAAAGACGTGCTTTGCGAAGAAAGATTTCATGAGATCTACATGCGCGATCCCGACGGGATCGCCTTTGCGCCTTACCGCATTTGCCCCATCGGCGCGCACAGCGACCACAATCTCGGCAAGATCACCGGCTTTGCCATCGACAAAGGGATCCACATCGCCTTCCGGCCCAAGCAGAACGGTGTGATCGAAATGGTCAGCCTGCAATTCCCCAAGCGCGCCCAATGGCACGTCCGGGAGATCCCCAAAAAGACCGGCGACTGGGCCGATTATCTCCGGGGCGCCACCTGGGCGCTGTCTAAAAAACACACGCTTTCGATCGGCGTCTGCGGCGTGATCGAGGGGACCCTGCCCATCGGCGGGCTTTCCTCCTCGGCGGCGGTGATCCTGGCCTTTCTATCGGCCCTCTGCCGGGTCAACGGCGTCTCGCTCTCCGACCGGGAGCTGATCGACGTGGCCTTCGACGCTGAGCGCAATTACGTCGGCGTGAACGTGGGCACGCTGGATCAAAGCTGTGAGGTCCTTGGGAAAAAGGATCACCTTCTGTATCTGGACTGCGCCGACGGCTCTTACGAGACCATCCCCGCGAACCCTCTCATGAAGCCCTACGCCATCGCGATCTTCTTCTCGGGACTGGAGCACAGCCTCGCCGGGTCAAAATACAACATGCGGGTGGATGAACTTCGCAGCGGCGTGTACGCGCTTATGGCCTTTGCGGGTATGGAGTACGGGAAATTCAACGAGGCCAACGCCCGAAACGTCCCCTTCGAGGTCTATCAGGCCTATAAGGCCCGCCTGCCCGAGCCCTGGGCCAAAAGGTGCGAGCACTGGTACACGGAATTCCGGCGGGTGGAGGCAGGAGCCGAAGCCTGGCGGCGCGGCGATCTGGAGGAATACGGCCGGCTGAGTTTCGAGTCGGGCTGGTCCAGCATTCACAACTGGGAATCCGGCGCGCCGGAACAGATCAAGCTTTACGAGATCATGACCGAGACCCCGGGGATCTACGGCGGACGCTTCTCCGGCGCGGGATTCAAGGGCTGCTGCATGGCTCTGATCGATCCCGACAAGGCCGAGGAGATCTCCGAACGGGTGGGGAAAGCCTATCTGGCGGCCTTCCCGCATCTTGAGGGAAAATACAGCTTCCACCTGGCCCAAAGCGCCGACGGACTCGGCGCCGGAGAATAAGAGGGAAACGCCATGAAATGCCTGATCCTGGCCGCCGGATACGCCACGCGGCTTTATCCGCTGACCGAAAACTTCCCCAAGCCGCTTCTGAAGGTGGGGGACAAGACGATCCTTGACTGGCTTCTGGAGGATATCCACCGCTCCGGCCTTGTGGACGGTTACATCGTGGTGAGCAACCGGAAATTCGCGCCGCATTTCCTCAAATGGGCAAAGGAGCATCCCCTTCCCGTCACCGTGGTGGACGACGGCACCGAAACCAATGAGACCCGTCTCGGCGCGGTGCGGGATATCGCCTTCGCCATGAAGGAGACCGGCGTCAAGGACGATCTTCTGGTCATCGCGGGAGACAATCTTCTGGATTTCAGCCTGACTTCGTTTATCGACTACGCCCGGAAGAAGGGCACTTCCGCCTCCATGCGCTATTGGGAGGCCGATGAAAAGCGGCTCCGGAGAAGCGGCGTCAGCGAGGTGGACGGGTCCGATCGCCTGATCGGCCTTGAGGAAAAGCCGGAGGAACCCCGCTCCCACTGGTGCACGCCGCCCTTTTATTTTTACCGGGCGGAGGACGCACGGCGGGTGGAGGAGGCCATCGGGGACGGCTGCGGCGTCGACGCGCCGGGCTCGCTTCTCTCCTGGATGGCAAAGCACACCGTGATCCATTCCATGGAAATGCCCGGGAAACGCTACGACATCGGCACGATAGAGACTTACGAGGCGGTCAAAAGAGAGTACCGCGGCATCAGATACGGGGGAGAACGGGAATAACGCTCCCGGTTCTCCGGAAAGGAAAAAGCAGAACATGAACCGACACATCGCCATCGCCGGGACCGGCTACGTGGGCCTCTCCCTGGCGGTGCTTCTGGCGGGGAAAAACCGCGTCACGGCCGTGGATATCCTGCCGGAAAAAGTGGACAAGATCAACCGGGGGATCTCGCCCCTGCAGGATAAATATATCGAAAAATACCTCGCCGAGGCGCGGGAGGGGAAGAGAGAGCTTTCGCTCCGCGCCGTGACCGACGGAGAGACGGCCTACCGAGACGCGGAATTCGTCGTGGTGGCGGCGCCCACCAATTACGATCCGCAGAAGAATTTCTTCGATTGCTCCGCGGTGGAAAGCGTGGTCAGGCTGGTCAGAAGCGTCAACCGCGACGCGGTGATCGTGATCAAATCCACCGTTCCGGTGGGCTTTACCGCAAGACTCCGCCGGGAGACCGGGGACGATAGAATCTTATTCAGCCCGGAATTCCTCCGGGAATCCAACGCGCTTTATGACAATCTCTATCCCAGCCGCATCATCGTCGGCTCGGACGGGGCGACCCGGGGCGCGGCGGAGGAATTTGCCGCGCTTCTGGTGGAGGGCGCCGAAAAAGAGGATATCCCGGTGCTTCACATGGGACTTACCGAGGCCGAGGCGGTGAAGCTTTTCGCCAACACCTATCTCGCGCTCAGGGTTTCCTTCTTCAACGAGCTGGACACTTATGCCGAGATGAAGGGGCTTGACACCAAAAGCATCATCGACGGGGTGTCGATGGATCCCCGGATCGGGAATTTTTACAACAATCCTTCCTTCGGCTACGGCGGATACTGCCTGCCCAAGGACACCAAGCAGCTGCTCGCCAATTATCAGGACGTGCCGGAAAACCTGATCGAGGCCATCGTGGCCTCCAACCGGACCAGAAAGGATTTCATCGCCGACCGGGTGCTTGACATGGCCGGATACTATACCGCCTCGGCATCCTGGAACGCGGAAGAGAAAAAGCCCCCGGTGATCGGCGTTTACCGTCTGACCATGAAATCGAATTCCGATAACTTCCGCCAGAGCTCGATCCAGGGCGTCATGAAGCGCATCAAGGCCAAGGGCGCCTCGGTGATCGTCTACGAGCCGACCCTGGAGGACGGCGTTGCCTTCTTTGGAAGCCGCGTCGTCAACGACCTCGGAGAATTCAAGCGCCTTTCAGACGCCATCGTGGCAAACAGGTACGACCCCTCTCTGGACGACGTGAAGGAGAAAGTCTACACCCGCGATCTCTTCCGGCGCGATTGATCCCGTATTTGATCTGAAAATGCCGATCGGCGCGGCTTTCGCCTTGAAAAGCGGAAGTCGCGCTTGCTTTTTGGGGTATTATCTGATATGATTGACGTGAATCAATAGGACGTATCGCGATTTCCCGGGATTTTGCCGGGAGAGGGAGGACCCTCTCGGCGCTTTGAGGAGGATTCCGATGTCATTCAATACGCTGGATTTTTTCCTGCTGTTTGCGGTCACGGTGCTATTATACTTCGTGCTGCCACGAAAACTGAAAAATCCCGTCCTGCTTCTTTCAAACCTCGTCTTTTACGCGGTCTATGACTGGATCCTGATCCTCTATCTGATCCTGACCACGCTGGCGGCCTGGGGCTTCGGCCTTCTGATCGAAAAGGGACGCGGCAGGAAAAGCGGCAAGGCCTTTATGATCGCCGGCGTGCTTTCAAACGTCCTGGTGCTGGTCTTCTACAAGTATTTCAATTTCCTTTCGGCGAATGTCGGCTCTCTCCTCGGCGTCAAGGAGCCGGTAAGGCTTTCGCTGGTGGTGCCTTTGGGCATCAGCTTTATCGTCTTCACCGCGATTTCCTATATCGTGGACGTATACAAAGAGAAAACGCCCGCGGAAAAGAATCTCTTCCGTTTTTCTCTTTACATGACCTTCTTCCCGAAGATCGTGCAGGGCCCCATCGAAAAGGCGGGGGACATGCTCCCGCAGTTTGACCAACCGCACAGATTTGATCTTCTCCGCTTCCGCAAGGGCATGCTCTGGGTGCTTTACGGACTCTTTATGAAGATGGTGGTAGCTGATACCGCCGCCATCGCCGTGGATACCGTATACGGAAATCTTACGGAATACAGCGGGGCCGCGGTCCTTTTCGCCACCGTGCTTTTTGCGGTGCAGCTCTACGCCGATTTCGCGGGGTATTCTTACACGGCGCTCGGCGCGGCGATGGTCCTGGGCTTTGATCTGAAGCAGAACTTCCGCCAGCCTTATCTTTCGCTTTCGGTCTCGGAATTCTGGCGCCGCTGGCATATGTCCCTGAACGTCTGGCTCCGGGACTATATCTATATTCCTCTCGGCGGCAACCGCTGCTCGAAGGCCAGAAAGAATTTCAACACCCTCGCGACCTTCGCGGTCAGCGGCATCTGGCACGGAGCCGACTGGGGGTATCTGATCTGGGGGCTTCTCAACGGCCTTTACGTGATCGCGGAGGGCTTCCTGAAGGGCCTTTCCGGCAAGGACAAAGAAAAGAAAGAGAAAGTGCCGGCCCATAGTGAAAAGCAGGAGCCTTCCAGACTTGCCAAAATGGGGAAAGGGCTTCTGACGACGATTCTCGTGGGCTTTTCCTGGATCTTTTTCCGGGGGCGAGATCTCGGGACCTCCTTCACGGTGATCCGGACGATCTTCTCAAAGTTCCATCTGATCGAATTCATGAAGTATATTTACCACGGACTTCGTAACGGCTCTACGGTGTTCGGCCTTGACGCCCGGTACGGGCTTGCGGTGCTGGCGCTGGGGATCCTGACCGTGATCCTGGTGGATCTTTATGAAAACCGGCACGACCTCGCCGGAAAGCTTGCGGGCGGGAACCGGGCGATCCGGTGGACGGTCTGCTTCCTCCTGATCTTCGCCATCATGCTCTTCGGCGTTTACGGATACGGATACAGCGCGTCGAGCTTCATCTACACGGGATTCTGAGAGGAGGAAAGACGGATGATGAAAAAGCTGCCTTTTGCGCTGCGATTTATTCTGAAGGGGCTCCTGTTCCTTCTGATCTTCGCTTTGATCCTCACGGCTCTCACGCTGATCTACCTCCCGAAGTGGGATCCGGAGAGCAAAGAAGGAGGACAGGTCGCAGGCCTTTATAAAGAACCGGAAAACACGCTGGACGTGATCTTCCTCGGCTCCTGCAACATGTATTCGTCGGTCAGCCCGGTGTTGCTTTATGAGGAATACGGCGTCACCGGTTACGTCCTCGGCGCGCCGGACGAGGAGATGTCTTCTTCTTATTATCTTCTGGAGGAAGCTCTGAAAACCCAGAAGCCCAAGGCCGTGGTGGTAGAATCGCTCTTTCTGACCATGTTCAACACGGGCAAACGCGAATCCTACAATCGCTACGTTTTCGATTACACGCCACCGTCCTTCAATAAGGCCGCCGCCCTTCTGGAGCTTTCCGGGCGCGAATCCGCCCAGATGCGGAAGACCGATCCCACCGCGCCGGATACGCTTCTGACCTTCGCGGGCTACGCGTTCCCCTTGCTTCGCTATCACGGCAGGACCGATCTTTCGGCGGAGGATCTGACCTTCTTCTTCCAAAACGACCTTTCAGGCGTATATAAAGGCGGATATCCCATCTATTCCTATACCACCAACGACGGAAACTTCTTCGACCGGGTGGACAACGGCACCGAGATCAACGAGATGAGCCTGAAATACGTCCCGAAGATCAAAGAACTCTGTGAAAAGCACGGGATCCCCCTGATCTTCGTGAAGAGTCCGAATTACATGCGCTGGGGCTACGACGACGAGACCACCTCGATCGTCCGGGAATACGTGGAAGGGCTCGGGCTTCCCTTCATCGACATGCACAAGGAAAGCGAAGC